>SKWB01000324.1 GCA_007129135.1 Halococcaceae archaeon
GAGGTGCAACGCACCTCGGACGACGCGAGCGGGCAAGGCCCGCGAGCCGGCGATCTGGTCGAGGCGCTCGCCGACGCCGAGCAGTCGGAACTCGCGGAGACGATCAGCTCCGCGGGGCTCTACAACCAGAAGTCGCGGGTGATCATCGACGCCGCGGTCGAGATCCGCGAGGAGTTCGGCGGCGCGAGCGAGTTCGACGCCTTCGTTCGGGACGGGGAACCGAGTGCCGTCAGGGATCGACTCCTCGACATCAACGGCGTCGGGCCGAAGACCGCCGACTGCGTGTTGCTCTTTTCCGGGGGACGCGGCGGCGTCTTCCCCGTCGACACGCACGTCCACCGGATCTATCGGCGTATGGGCATCGCCCCGCCCGAGGCCGACCACGAGGAGGTCCGGGAGGTGCTCGAACGGCACGTCCCCCCGGAGAAGTGCGGCTTCGGCCACACGGCGAGCATCCAGTTCGGCCGCGAGTACTGTTCGGCGCGAAAACCCGCGTGTCTCGACGGCCCGGAGGCCTGTCCGCTCTACGACCTCTGCGATCGGGTGGGGATCGACGAGATCGACGAGACGGTCGTCGATCCCGCGGAGGCCGATTAGTGGAACTTCAGTTCGACTCTCCGTCCATCGGGATCGCGGACGTACGCCGCCCAGTCCCGGCCGTAGGCGCCCAGCCGCTCGATCGGCTCGCCCTCCTCGACCTCGATATCGGCCTCGCGAAGCGCTTCGAGTAACTCTTCGATCGTCCCCTCCGTGTCCGTCTCGTTCGAGCGCAGGAGCAGACAGACGTGCTCGCCGCCGACGTCTATCTCGTCGTCCGTGGGGACGAGGTGGAGGTGTCTCCCGCCCGCGACGACCGCGACGAAGGGTATTCCACCCGCTTCGAAGCGCTCTCGGTCCCGTACGGGCAAGCCGAGCAGATCGTGGTAGAACCCGAGCGCTCGGTCGATATCCGAGACACGAATCGCGACGTGGTCGATGTCGGAGACGTCGAACTCCATGGTGGGCGTCGGTGCGATAGCACCAAAGGTCCGCGGGTCAGTCGATCCGACCGTCACGAAGGGCACGCTCGCGCAGGTCGGTGTGGTAGGCTCACACCGCCCGACGCCCGCGCCGACGATCGTACCCGCGAGCAGTCCGGCCCCTCCGCCGATCGTCGCGCCGAACGTCCCACCCAGGAGCGCGAGCGAGATCACGACGGCGTCCTTGTAGTGCATGAACGATCGTGAAGTACGGAGATATAGAGGTTGCGGCAGGGGATTGATGATTTCGGCTGTACCCGTATGGAGATTCTCGACGCCATGGGTGATCGATACTCTCTCGACGGACGGCCGAGAGTACGACCAGACGGGGCGAACCCGCGTGGAGGGAGGGGAGCGGGACGGAGAGACGAACGGGACGAAAACGGCTCAGTACTTCGGTTCCGCGCCGGTGATCGCGTAGACCTCGTCCATGACCGCGTCGCGTTTGGCCTGCCAGGCGGCGAAGCCGTCGGGGTGGGAGGGATACTCGTCGTAGACCTCCTTCAGCTCCGAGGCACGCTGGCTGACCTGATAGAGTTCGTAGAGCAGCCCCCAGTGTCCGAACGTGTCGAACAGCGTCTTGACCTTCAGCCCGGGACTCATCGAGGTCGTCCCGTTCTTGCCGAGCGCGTCGACCAGCTGCTGGCCCGGCAGCGCCGTGATCACGCCGACGAGGTCCTCCAGGTCGTGTGCGCCGCCGAAGACGTTGTAGAGGTCCATCGCGGCGAAGCGTTTCCCGAAGTCGGTCATGACGCGGTGGTTGTAGCCCCAGAGCGCCGGCTCGTCCACGTCGTCCTCGCCGATCGCCTCGATCGCCTGGAGCGCGGCCCAGTGACCCGCCTTCGCGGCACCGGGGATCCCCCCACCAGTGGTCGGGTTGACGTGAGCGGCGGCGTCGCCGACGGCCATCAACCCCGGTGCGACCGCCGAGTCGTACGGTCTCCGGGTGGGCAGCGCCGCGCCGAGTTTGTCGGTTACACGCGCGTTCCGGAACTCCGGACGGCCGCGCAGGTCGCGCTTGAGCACGTCGACCAGCTCCATCGGGGGCTTGTTCATCTGGAAGCCGAGTCCGGCGTTGATCTCCGTACTCGTCCGCGGGAAGTACCAGAGATAGCCCAGCTCCTCGGTCGGCTTGAAGACGATGGCGTCGTCCCACGGGACCGGGTTCTCCACCTCGACGACCTCTCTGTATGCAGAACAGAACTGCTGGTAGCTCACGTTCGTGTCGAACGTCGCCTCCGAGAGGTCTGCCTTGTCCTGCAGTACCGAGAGCGATCCCGCGGCGTCGATGACGACCTCCGCCTCGTAGGTGGTCCGGTCGCCGTTTCGTTTCGCCGTGACGCCCTGCACCCGGCCGTTCTGAACCACGTCCTGGACGACCGTATCGTAGTGGATCTCCGCGCCCTTTCGATCCGCCTCCTCTAAGAGCACCTCGCCGTAGCGCTTTCGGTCGACGATCGCGCCACCGTCGGGGAACGGGATGTCGATCGACTCCCCGGTCTGGGGGTTCTCGAAGATCGCCCGTGTGATGCCCTGGTTCGTGAACGACTCCTCTCTGAGGTACTCGCGGTCGATCACGTCCGGGAACGTGCTCTTTCCCTTGATCGCGTCGCCACAGGCGATGTGACCCGCGTCGTCCTCGGATTTCCGTTCGATCAACACCACATCGACGCCCTCGTCGGCGGCCGTCGCCGCCGCGAAGGCCCCCGCCGTTCCACCCCCGACGACGACGATGTCGTGCGATTCGGCGCTCATACTAGCCCGTGTTACACGCTGCGGTACATAAAAGAGAGGTAATCGATTCGTGACAGTTCGTCGTCGCTCCGAGGTCAGAATCTCAGACGCTCTGCGGGCTCTCTATGATCCGGTCGACGAACCGGCCGAGAAAGAGCGTCCAGAGCCCGACACCGAACACCACGAGCAGGGGAGCGGTCGCCATTCCCCCGTCGATCCCGACCGCGAGCAGCCCACAACCCAGCGCGAGCGCGGCCGCACCGACCGTCTCCAGCCGTTTCCCTCTGTGGAACTCGACTGCGGCGAGCGCGAGCAGCAAGAGCGAGAGAAGCCCCCCGAGCGCCGCGGTCGGGACGGCGTCGTACCGCCCGAGCGCGAGGACCCCGAGCGACATCGCTCCGAGCGCCGACGCCACGTCGTCGAGCGATAGATCCATCTCCCGATAGTTATCGAAATCCGATATAACCCTTCCGATCAGTAGAACTCGCGGACGAGGTCGTCGGCGCCCTCGGGTGCGCCCTCGGGGACGTCGGCCATGCTCTCGGTGAGCCCCAGCCGTTTCTCGTAGCCGACGCTCGACTCGTCCCGGTAGAGCACGCCGGTGTAGACCGTATCGAAGTCCATGATCTTCTCGCGGGCGGCCTCGTAGTCCGTCGGGTCGTGGCCCTCCTCCTCGAGGTCGACGATCGCGTCGCGGAAGTAGTCGTACGTGTCGACGTCGTTGAACGTCACGCACGGACTGTACGTGTTCACGAGCGCGAAGCCGTCGTGTTCGATCGCCTCCTCGATCACCGCGGCGTGACCCAGCGCGTCCGAGGAGAAGGTCTGACCGATGAACGTCGCACCGGCCGAGAAGGCGAGCGCGAGCGGGTGAACGGGGGACTGTTTCGTCCCCTCGGGGGAGGTCGAGGTCTCGAAGTCCTCGCGGCTCGTCGGTGAGGCCTGGCCCTTCGTCAGCCCGTAGATCCGGTTGTCCATCACGACGTACGTCATGTCGACGTTCCGTCGCACCGCGTGGACGAAGTGGCCCGCGCCGATCGAGTAGCCGTCGCCGTCGCCGCCAGCGACCATCACCTCGAGTTCCGGGTTCGCGAGTTTCACGCCCGTCCCGAGCGGGAGCGCCCGGCCGTGGACGCCGTGGAGCGCGTAGCTGTGCATGTACGTGCCGATCTTGCCCGAGCAGCCGATGCCGGCGACGAGGA
>SKWB01000099.1 GCA_007129135.1 Halococcaceae archaeon
ACGTCGACTACGACGCGCTCGCAGAGCGCGCGGAGGCGTTCCAACCGGACGTGATCGTCTCCGGCTACTCCGCCTACCCCAGAGCGGTCGACTTCGAGCGGATCCAGGAGGCCGCCGACGCCGTCGGCGCCTACCACCTGGCGGATATCGCCCACATCACGGGACTGGTCGCCGCGGGCGTCCACCCCTCGCCCGTCGGGATCGCCGACTTCGTCACCGGCTCCACGCACAAGACGATCCGAGCGGGTCGGGGCGGCATCGTCATGTGCGACGAGGAGTACGCCGACGCCGTCGACGCGGCGGTCTTCCCCGGTGCGCAGGGCGGGCCGTTGATGCACAACGTCGCAGGCAAGGCCGTCGGGTTCGAGGAGGCGCTCCAGCCGGAGTTCCGCGAGTACGCCGAGGCAGTCGTCGCGAACGCGCGCGCGCTCGGCGAGTCGCTCGCCGAGCGCGGGTTCAAACTCGTCTCCGGCGGCACCGACACGCACCTGGTTCTGGTCGACCTCCGGGAGTCCCACCCGGAGGTCACGGGTGGCGAGGCCGAGGAGGCGCTCGAGTCCGTCGGGATCGTCCTGAACAAGAACACCGTCCCCGCCGAGAGCCGAAGCCCGTTCAACCCGAGCGGGATCCGGGCGGGCACCGCGGCGCTCACCTCCCGCGGCTTCGACGAGGCGGACCACCGCGTGGTCGGGGAGCTGATCGGTCGCGTGATCGAGAACCTCGACGACGAGTCGGTCCACGAGGAGGTCGCGAGCGACGTCGATGCGCTCTGTGCGGCGAACCCGCTCTACGAGTCCTCCTCGTAGCCGTACTCCTCGTCGGGATCGCTCACGCCCTCCGTTCTTGAGCCGACCCAGGCACCGAGCGCGAGGCCGTAGACGAGGTGGGCGGCGTGGAAGAGCGCGAGTTCGTCGGGATCGAGTTCGATCTCCAAGAGCGTCTTCAGCATGACCTGCGATCCGAACGCCGAGAGCCCCATCCCGAACACCGAGCCCCAGACCAGCCCGCGCTGTTCGGGCTCGATCGAGCGTTCGGCGGTGAGCAGCGAGAACAGCACGCCGAAGGCCGCTCCAGCCCCGATTCCGTAGCCGGCGTGGAGGAACAGGCCGATCAGGGGGTAGTCCTCCGGCTCTCCGTCCCCCACGTACCGCGCCCAGAAGTTCGCCGACGGCGGCAGCGAACGGAGGAGGGGGAGCCGAAACGCGGTCATGACGAACGTGGCGACGGCGCCGCCCTGGATCCCCCGGGCGATCGCCCCGGGGAGCGACGGCCTGCCGCCGGACTCGGCGTTCTCGTCGTTCGATCCGATCAACGGGACGTACTCGGTCATCGTCGCCCGTTTTCCCGTCGGACACTTAACTCCGCACCCGGCAGCGCGTTCCCGTGGCCGATCGGCGGAGGGGACGGCGGGCTACCCGAGACGATCGAGTCGCTGATCGGCACGCAGGAGCGCGGTCTCGTCCGCCTCTGTCAGATACCGCGTGAGGTCCCGGACCGCCTCGACGAGTCGGTCGCCGGTCGCCGGATCGACCTCGCCGTCGAGCGCCTCGATCCGGCGACGGTGATCGCCGATACGGCCGAGGTGCTCTTCGACCTCCGGCGGCCCCTCCTGCTCGTCGATCCACTGGCGGAGGTCGCGACGGAACGCCTCTATCGCGCTCGCGCTCGCGAGCCCACGTGCGTAGTGCATCGACACCGGTACGTCCTCCGCGGACGGCCGTTCGCCACGGTCGGCACCCCGGACCAACGAGAGGAGGTAGAGCTCCTCCGCGTCCTCGGCACCCGAGAACCGATCCGGCCTGATCGAACGGCCGTAGCCCTCGATCGCGTACCGAAGCTCCATCGCCGCGAGGTAGGTCTCGTCGAGCGGGAGCAACCGTCCCGAGTCGACGAAGCCGCGGGCGGTCGTGTACGCGCGACATCGCCGGACGGTCTCGTCCGCGACCTCCTCGACCGAACCCTCGGCGAGTCGCGCCCTGATCGGGTCGAGGTCGAACGTCGCGACCCCGTCGGTGTGGAGGCGACGCTCGTCGATCCCGCTGCTCCGCATCCCCCCGCAGGACGGGCAGGTGATCTGGCCCGTCTCGTAGTAGGACCACCGTTCGCCGCAGTCGCCACACTCGCGATGGCCTCTGACCTTCATACACTCCGATGGGCCGGCGGGGGGAAAAACCCGCCCGACCGGTGTGATCCCTCCGGGATGGTCCCAGCGTTCGGGTACGTATCGAGCACCCGATCTCCTGGCCGAGACGGTCCCCACCGACCCCGCCGGGGGAGAACGACGCCGACGGACCGGTCCGCGTCTCGCTCTGGACGTGAACGAACCCTCGTGTGGGTGGGCGCGCTCGCTCCGCTACGAAGCCCTCGAGAGGGATCGTTCGATCGACGGAGGCAGGTGGTACTCCGGCACCTCTCGGGCATCCGGCGCTCGCGCGCGCAAGTGAACCCTCGGGCCTCGACCGGACGGAAACCCGGGCCTCGGGCCCCGGATTGATCACGCTCGGGATCGTACCCGTTGCCATGCGCGACGAGGCGGAGATCAGAGAGCAGTACGAGTACCTCGCGGAGCAGCTAGAGAGCGACGAGATGCGTCACGAGGGGGTGAGACAGATGTTCACGTACTACAAACGGGCGCTCGGCTGGACGCTGGAGGAGGAACAGATCTGAACGGACGCCGGTACATTTATGTGGGATGCACGTCACTGTGTAGTTGACGCTTCGCTTTGGAGGGCCGAAGCGTCAGCGGGGACCAATTCAGGGCGGCAAGCAATCACGCGGGACTCTTTTGCCCCGCGTGCGTTGCTTCCATTTGCGTGCAAAACGAGAGACCGAGCGACGCGTTCCTCTTCCGTTCTCCGGCATACTTATCAGCCATGAGAGCAAACAGCACACCTGGGGATCCGGGATGTATGACTTAACGGGATTTCAGCGGGACTTGCTGTACGTGATCGCCGGTGAAGAGGAGCCACACGGCCTCGCCATCAAGGAGGAGCTCGAACGCTACTACGAGACCGAGGTCCACCACGGACGGCTCTATCCGAACCTGGATACGCTCGTCGAGAAGGGGCTGGTCGAGAAGGGCGAACGCGACCGGCGGACGAACTTCTACCGACTCACCGGGCGCGGCCATCGGGAGATAGAGGCCAGACGGGAGTGGGAGGCGCAGTACCTCCCCGGCCTGACGGCGGAGTAAGCTTTGCCGTAAGGACGAATCTTTTAACCCGACACCCTGCGAACGCCGGGTGATGACGCTGGAACGCGACACTGCGGAGCCGGACGTCCGGTCGATGCCGGGCGAGCGCGCGAGCGAGTGGGCGGCCCACCACCGGGAGGCCGCCGCGACGAGCACCTACGTCTACGACTTCGTCTGGGACGTCACCGCCGGCGCGGAGGGCCCTTTCTGCACCGATATCGACGGAAACGTCCTGCTGGACTTCACGAGCCACGTCGCCGCCGCCCCGCTCGGCTACAACAACCCGAAGCTCATTGACCGGGCGGGGGAGTTCGACCTGATCGACCCGCTGAAGATCGCCGGCCAGGACTTCTACGTCGGCACCCCCGAGGGACCCGAAGCGACCTCGGTTCCGGGACCCACCCAGCTCCAGGACCGACTCGTCGAACTGACGAGCCACTACGGGATGGACACGGTCTTCCTCTCGAACTCCGGTGCCGAAGCCGTCGAGAACGCGATCAAGATCTGCTACGACCACACCGGCGGCCACCGCGGGATCACCTTCCAGGGCGGCTTTCACGGGCGGACGCTCGGCGCACTCTCGCTCAACCGTTCGAAGGCGGTCCACAGACGGGGCTACCCCGAGATCCCCGGGATCACCGCGGTCCCGTACTGCGACGACAGCGGCTGCACCCCCGAGAGCTGTTCCTGTGGCTTCTTCACCTCCACGCCCACGGTGCGCGAGATGCTCTCTCCGAGCGGCAACCTCCCGCCGGAGGACGTCGCCTACCTGATCGTCGAGCCGATCCAGGGCGAAGGCGGCTACCGGTTCCCGAGCGAGGCGTTCATGGACGAGGTGAGCGACCTCTGTACGGAGCACGGGATCCCGCTGATCGCCGACGAGATCCAGACCGGCCTGGGTCGAACCGGCGAGATGTGGGGCTCCGATCACTACCCGATCGAACCCGACGTGATCACCGGCGCGAAGGGGCTTCGTGTCGGCGCGACCGTCGGCTCTTCGGACGTCTTCCCCGACGAGGAGGGCCGGATCTCCTCGACGTGGGGCGCGGGCGACGTGATCTCCTCGCTCTACGGCGTGCTCACGCTCGACGCGATCGTCGAGTACGACCTGATGCAGAACGCGATCTCCCGTGGCGAGCAGACGATCGACCTGCTCTCCGACGCCGAACCCGAGTCGGTGGTCGATCTCAGGGGGAAAGGGCTGATGCTCGCCGTGGAGTTCGACACGAAGGCGAACCGCGACGCCGTGGTCGAGGCAGCGATGCACCGTGGTCTGCTCACGCTCGCCTGTGGCTACAAGACGCTCAGGCTGCTCCCGCCGCTCGACGTCACCGAGCGAGAGATCGGGATCGGCGTCGACCTCCTCCTCGAGGCGATCGAGGACGTCTGATCCGTCGGGCAACCCTTTTTGCCGATCTGCTCCGAAACGGTAGCGATGACGACCGTTCGCGAGGCGGGCGACGGGGACCGCCGAGCGATCGCCACGCTCCACGAGGCGTCGATCCAGGCGTTCGGACCGGAGGCCTACACCGGAGAGCAGGTCGAGGCGTGGGCGAGCGGGAAGGACCCAGAGGGCTATCCGATCGGCGAGGAGGGGTCGTATCTGGTCGTCGCCGAGCGCGAGGACGGTGTCGCCGGGTTCGGCCACCTGGTCGTTCCGGACAGGGAAGTCACCGCAGTCTACGTCGATCCGGACCACGCCCGCCGGGGCGTCGGAACGGCGATCCTCGAAGAACTGGCGTCGGAGGCGGACGACCGGGAGCTGGACGAGCTGTCGCTGGTCGCCTCACGGAACGCGGTCGGCTTCTACGAACGACGGGGGTGGGAGCGCGTCGAGAACCTGACTCACGAGACGACCGGCGGGATCGAACTGGAGTGCGTCGCGATGGAACGATCCCTCGACTGAGCGGCGGGTGGTCTCACGGCGCGGTCGCCCGACCGCGCCGCGAGCGGGGGTGCTGGCTCACTTAGTCGTCGGTTGGGGGGTTTGAGAGCGACTACCAGTACGGGTTCGCGAGCCAGCGTCGGCTCCGCGCGCCGAGGGCGACCGCACCGGCGAGCGCGACGAGGAGGAGGAGGGTCGTGACGAGCGAGGCAGCGACCCCCACGGTCTCCGTCAGGAGGACGACGAGCGATCCGACGACGAAGACGGCGAGTCCTGCCGAGAGCGCGGCGAGGAGGGGGCGTCCTGGGTTCATAGTTGCGAGAGGCACCGGGGTGGCATAAGCGACCCTCTCCGGGTGTTTATGTTCGTTCGGCACCAACGTTGCCTCGTGAGGAGGGGCCATCGCGGCGGTCGGCGGGGACGCAGACGGGAGCGAGGACGATGATACGGTTCGTCGTCGGCCTGTTCGTGCGACTGATCGGAGCAGTGATCACCCTCGGGTTCGCCCTGTTCGTCGTCCTCGCGCTGCTGTTCACCGCGAGCGCGATGGGGTTCGTCGACACCGGCGACCTGCTGGACCGTGGTCCGATGGGGGACCTCGCACCCGGCGACGACTCCGACGTGGAGGTCGCCTGGGACGTCCCCTTCGCCCCCGGCAGCGAGCCACCGTCGGAGCCGCATCCCGGTGACCCGGGCGCGTCGAGCGGGGGCCAGGGCGACGACCGCCTCGACTCGGCGGCGATCGAGCGCGCGGTCCACGACCAAACGAACGAGGTGAGAGGGGAACACGAGATCGGCTCCGTCGACCACGACGACCGTATCGCCAACGTCTCGCGCGCGCACAGCGCCGACATGAACGAGCGGGAGTACTTCGACCACGTCGACCCCGACGGCGAGACGCCGGGCGACCGGATGAGCGACTTCTTCCCGGGCCACTGTCGCGCCGTCGGCGAGAACCTCGCGATGATATCGACGACGCCGGGCGACGACGTCGACAGCGCGGCCGACCGGGTCGTCGAGGGGTGGATGAACTCGCCGAGCCACCGGGAGAACCTGCTGACCGAGGAGTGGGACAGCCAGGGGATCGGCGTCTACGTCACCGACGACGGTCGGGTCTACGCCACCCAGAAGTTCTGTGACGTGCGCTGATCGCCGGCTTTAGGGCTCCCCCGACCCGAGCGGTGTGTATGACGACGATCGCCGTCCTCGCCGACCCACCCCGTGAGGGACTGGTGTTGTCCCGGCTCCCGGAGAGGAGTCCGGTCTCCGTACCCGAGGCAACCGACCTCTACGTCGCGATGCTCGCCGACGCGCTCGTGGCCGCCGACAGGAGTGGCGGCGAACTACTGGTCAACTACCGTCCGGACGACCTGCTCCCGGGGCGATTCCGGGAGGGTGAACGATCGGCCGAGGAGGAGCTCCGTGAGCTGGCCGAACGGGTCCTCGACGAGGAGCCGAGGATGGAGGTGCAGGTCGGCTCGACCCCCTCGGCGCGGGCGGGCAACACGATCGGCCACCTGCTCGACCGCGAGGAGGTCGCCTCGGCGGCGGTCGTCCGGCCGAACGCGCCGTTTCTCCTCAGGGCGACCCTCGACAGCGCGGCGATGAAACTGCGACGGAGCGAGGTCGTGCTCGCGCCGTCCTCCGGTGGGCGGATCGCGTTCGCCGGCTTCAGGGAGCCGATCGACTTCGAGGACGCGCTGGGGACGAACGAACTCGAGACGCTGACCGGGCGGGGGCTGGCTGCGGGTCTCGAGGTCGACTTCCTCCCGATGTTGCCGACGGTCGAGACCGGCTCCGACCTCGCGACGCTCGTCTCGATGGTCAGAGCCCACGCCGACGCGGAGCGGATCGTCCCGGCGTACACGTCGGCCTGGATCGAAGAGAGCGGGCTCTCGGTGGCGGGTGAGGAGGGCGAGGTGCGGCTGGTCCGAGGGTAGTCGAAGTCTTCTTGCGTACGGGGGCAGAACCGGGAACTGCGGTGGGGTGGCAGAGTGGACTAATGCGCCTGCCTTGAGAGCAGGTGGCCGAGAGGCCGCATGGGTTCGAATCCCATCCCCACCGCGTCTCCGCGAGTCACGTTCGACGAGCGGGACGCGAGGACGGTGGCGATTCGATAATAGACCGGACGCGCGCAGCGAAGCGAGCACGTCCGGGCGTGGTTCGAATCCCATCCCCACCGTGAGAGCGCGGCGCACTTACGCGCCGCGCAATCTCGTAACGGTTGGATTCGAATCGGAGAGTGAAGCGGCAACCCACCGCCGACTCGCGAACGTTTAGGCGAACACGGCGTGAGGATCTGCCATGACGCTCCAGAACGCAGACCGTCGCCTCGCGGCCCGGGTGCAGGCCGTCGAGCGCTCGGTCATCCGCGTGATGTACGACATGGCCGACGCCCACGATGGCGACCTCGCACGGCTCGAAGTGGGCGAACCGGACTTCGACACGCCCGAACACGTGATCGAGGCGGCGTTCGAGGCCGTCCGATCGGGGGAGACCCACTACACCCCGAACGCGGGGATCCCGGAGCTACGGGAGGCGATCGCCGACCGGTACGCTGGCGAGGGCGTTTCGGTCGATCCGACGGGCGAGGTGGGCGTGACCACGGGTGCGATGGAGGCGCTTCACCTCGCGATGCTCACGGTCGTCGATTCTGGCACCGAGGTTGTGATCCCGACGCCCGGCTGGCCGAACCACGCGACGCAGACGCGGCTCGCGGGCGGAGAGCCGGTCGAAGTGCCCCTCTCGGCCGACGAGGGGTTCGCGCTCGATCCCGAGGCGGTGATCGAGGCGATCGGGGAGAAGACGGCCGCGGTCGTCCTCACCCGGCCGTCGAACCCGACCGGGCGGGTGTTCGAGGTCGACGCGGTTGGGGCGGTCGCCGCGGCGGCCGCAGACCACGGTGCGTACGTGATCGCCGACGAGGTGTATCGGGACCTCGTCTACGAGGGCGACGGGCGGTCGATCGCCGCGGTCGTCGACGATCCGGAGAACGTGATCACGGTCGCCTCCTGCTCGAAGACGTACGCGATGACGGGCTGGCGGGTGGGGTGGCTGCTCGCGCCCGCGGCGGTCTCCGAACGGGCGAACGCGATCCACGAGAGCACGACGGCCTGCGCGTCGAGCGTCGGCCAGCACGCGGCGCTCGCCGCGCTGACCGGACCCGAGGAGCCGATCCACGAGATGCGGGCGGCGTTCGCCGAACGACGTGAGTACGTCACGGAGCGGATCGAGGCCCTGCCGGGGATCACCGCACCGACACCGGAGGGGGCGTTCTACGCCTTCCTCGATGTACGGGCGTTCGGCGAGGAGACGCTCTCGATCGCCACCACCCTCCTCGAGGAGTACGGCGTCGTCGTCGCGCCGGGGACCGGCTTCGGCGAGGTGGGCGAGGGCCACCTGCGGGTGAGTTTCGCCGCTGGGATGGACGAACTCGAGCGGGGCTTCGACGGGATCGAGGCGTTCGCGCGCGCGGAGGGGAGCTGATGGAGCTCGCGGTCACGGGTGGGCTACTCGTCACGATGGACGACTCCCGTGGTGGCCTCGGGATCGTCGAGGACGGAACTGTGGGGATCGGAGGCGGCGAGATCGTCGCGGTCGGTTCCGGTGGCGACGTCGACGTCTCGGATGCGGATCGGGTGATCGACGGCTCAGGCCGCGCGGTTCTCCCGGGGTTCGTGAACGCACACATGCACACGACGCACACGCTGGTGCGCGGGGGCGCACAGGACGTCCCCGAGATCGAGTGGATGAACGGCGCGCTCGGACCCATAACGAGGGCCATGACGCCCGAGGACGAGGTGGTCGGCTCGCGGCTCGGCGTCTGCGAGGCGCTGCTCTCCGGCGTGACGACCTTCGGGGAGTACACGAGTCACGTCGGGCGGTTAGTCGAGGAGGTCTACCGGCCGCTCGGTGCGCGTGTCGCGGCGACCGAGACGATCAACGAGGTCGGAGAGGAACGCGAGGACCTCGGTCCACACGATCCGTATCCGTTCGACCGGGGGAAGGGCGAGGCGGACCTCGAGCGGGCACACGCGCTGTTCGAGCGGTACCAGAGCGACCAACTGGTGACCCCGATCTACGGCCCACAGGCGCTCGATATGATCTCGCCGGGGCTTCTGGAGGAGATCGCGGAAGGGGCGACGGAGCGGGACGCCTCGATCCACATGCACGTCGCTCAGGGCGAGCGCGAGCGGCTTCAGATCGAGGCTCGCTACGGTGCGGGCGAGTCGACGGTGAGCGCGCTCGCCGACCTGGGTCTCCTCGACGACCGACTGATCGCGGTCCACTGTCACGGGGCGACCCCGGACGAGCGTGCGCGGCTGGCGGCGGCGGGCGTCCGCTACATCGGCTGTCCGAGTTCGATCGCCGGGATCGACGGGATCACGCCGCCTGTCAGCGAGTTCCTCGGACACGGGACCGACGTCGGGATCGGCACCGATCAGGCACCGGGACCGGGCGGCCACGCGTTCCTCAGGGAGCTTCGAACCGCGAGCCTGCTCGCGAAGACCGACCTGTCGGACCCGACCGCGCTCCCCGCGTGGGAGGCGTTGCGGGTCGGGACGGTCGGCGGGGCACGGGCGCTCGGTCTCGAGGACGAGGTCGGGACGATCGAGGTCGGAAAGCGCGCCGATCTCGCTCTCTTCGACCTGGATCGGCTCTCGGTCGCGCCGACGGTCGACCGACCGCTCCACACGGCGATCCCGAACCTGCTGTACGCCGGCGGCGGGAACGCGGTTGAGTCGGTGGTCGTCGACGGGGAGTTCGTCGTCGAGGACGGCTCGGTCGTCGGTGTAGAGGAACGGGGACTCGTCGCGGAGGCCACGGAGCGCGCGGAACGGGTCTTCGCGGAGGCGGAGGGCGACTGGCGAGCGGCCGGGTCCTCGCTGGTGACGGCCAGCGACGGGGGCTGGCTCTGAGGAACTATCGCCGTTCACCGCGAGACCCAGTCGATGGCCGGGGAGGAACCGCTCGTAACGATCGGGAACCTCGACGCCCGGGCCGAACCGACGGACGAGCGGTTCGAACGCGAAGGCGTACTCGAACGCCTGCCGGGGAGCGAGCGGATCGAGCCGGCCGAGGACGGGGAGCGTGAGCCCGTGTGGGAGTACGAATGAGCTTTTAGTACTGCCCGACAGACAGGGGGTATGAGCGCCGATGGACCGCGCGAGCGGCTCAGGGAGAACGCTACCGGGGTCGCCTCGACGGTGGTGACCGGCGTCTGGCTCGCGGCGCTGCTCACCGGGCAGGGCTGGTGGCTCGCGGCCTTGCTCTTCGGCTACGTCGTCGTCGTCCCGCTGGTCGCGTTACTCTACGGCGACGACGAGGACAGACACGAGTGGTGGGACGACTGGTGGGGCGAAGAGTCGTTCGAGGAGTGGTGGGACGACCTCTGGGGTGAGGAGGACGACGACCCCGAACCCGAGGTCGAGCCGAACCGCCGCGACGCGCTCGAAACGCTCAGAGAGCGCTACGCCCGCGGGGAGCTCACCGACGAGCAGTTCGAGCGCAAACTCGAGCACCTCTTAGAGACGGAGACGCTCGAGAACGTCGAGGACCGGTACAGAGAGCGCGAACGGGTCACCGAGTACGAGCGATGAGCGAGGACTCGGGTCGGAACTGGCGTCGGATCGGTCTCGTGGTTGGCCTCTGTCTGCTGGCCGTCCTCTCCGGAGTCGGTCTCTACTTCGCGTTCCCGTACGGTGCGGAGTCCGAGGCGGTCGCAGCCGTCGCCGAGGACGACGCCGTGACGATGGAGGAACGGGACAGGACGTACGTCCTCTCGCCAGCGACGGGCGAGGCGACCACTGGACTCGTCTTCTACCCTGGCGCGCGGGTCGACCCGGAGGCGTACGTCCCGACGCTCGCACCGCTCGCGGAATCGGGCGTGCTCGTCGTGATCCCCGAGATGCCGCTCAACCTCGCGTTCTTCGACAGCGCGGCCGCCGCCGGACCGATCGCGGAGTACGACACGGTCGAGGGGTGGTACGTCGGGGGCCACTCGTTGGGCGGGGCGATGGCCTGTCGGTACGCCGCAGAGAGCCCCGACGAGGTCGAGGGGGTCGTCCTCTACGCCTCCTACTGCGACCGTGACATCTCCGACACCGACCTCGCGGTCCTGAGCGTGCTCGGGAGCGAGGACGACGTGCTCACGGCCGACACCGAACGCGAGAACCGGGAGCTGGTGCCGGCGGACGCGGAGATCGTGGAGATCGAGGGGGCGAACCACGCCGGTTTCGGCGCGTACGGCGAGCAGAGAGGTGACGGCCAGGCGACGATCCCCGACGCGACCGCCCGCGAGGAGATCGCTGCGGTCACCGTGGAGTGGTTCGAGGGGCGGTAGTGGATAACTCGACGACGCGAGGGAACGATCGGCTCCTCAGGGATCAGGCCATCGGCTCCGCTTCCCGTTCGACCTCCAGGAGCGTCTTCACGTTGGCAAGCGTCGTCTCCATCTCCCGCTCGTTGTACCGCCTCGCGACCGGTTCGAGCACTTTGTTCAACACTCGCGACGGGAGGCTCCCGTCCAGTTCGTACGTGAAACGGGTTCCGCCGTCTTCCTCCTCGAACCGATAGCGTACCTCGCCTTCGAGGTCTCCACCCATCTCGTAGACCCGCAGCGCCGGCGGATCGAACGCCACGTCCTCGAACTCGATGTCGTTCGTGATGTCTGACCATCTTGAACGTGACCGCCCCCTCGGTGCCGCCGTTCGGTAGCTCTTCGACGTCCCGAACGTCCTGGAGGCTCGGCATCACCTCGAGGTGGTTCTCCGGGACCGCCATGTACTCGAACACCCGCTCGCGGGGTGTGTCTATCCAGACGTCCTTCTCGATCGTGACCGTGTGATTGCTCCCCACGCCCCACTACCGGGGCCGCCGTCGACCGTCCCCGGTGACGGAACGTATGGTTTATCCCAACACGCGGCGCGATAGCTCTTACTGCGGCGTATCGACCTCGTTCGGCGGGATTACGGCGTCCTCGGCGAGAGATCCAGTCGCCTCGATCCCGAGCACGTCGAACGCTCCCTCGACGTGGGAACGGGATCCGACGTCGGGAGCGACACGCCTTTCGCCCGCGACCGTTCACACCTCCTATGGACCCGAAACGGGAGATGACGAGCGTCGACCTCGCGGCGCTCGTCGGCGAGCTTCGCAGCTACACCGGCGCGAAGGTCGACAAGGCGTATCTCTACGGCGAGGACCTCCTCCGGCTGCGGATGCGCGACTTCGATCGGGGACGGATCGAGCTCCTGATCGAGGTCGGCGAGGTGAAACGCGCACACCTCTCGGACCCGGAGAACGTCGCCGACGCGCCGGGCCGACCCCCGGAGTTCGCGAAGATGCTCCGGAACCGCATCTCGGGTGGCGATTTCGCGAGCGTCGAACAGTACGAGTTCGACCGGATCCTCACCTTCGAGTTCGAGCGCGAGGACGGGAACACGATCGTCGTCGCGGAGCTGTTCGGTCAGGGGAACATCGCGGTCTGTGACAGCAGTCAGAAGGTGCTCGACTCGCTCGAAACGGTTCGTCTGAAGTCCCGGACGGTCGCACCGGGGGTGACCTACGGCTACCCGGACACGCGGGTGAGCCCGCTCTCGATCGGCTACGATCGGTTCGAGGCGATGATGGGGGAGTCGGATACGGACGTGGTCAGAACGCTCGCGACGCAGTTCAACCTGGGTGGGCTCTACGCCGAGGAGCTCTGCACCCGTGCGGGCGTCGAGAAGACGCTCGCGATCGACGAGGCCGACGAGGAGGCCTACGAGCGTGTCTACGACGCGCTCACCCGGCTCTCCGAGGAGATCGGTGACAGGCAGTTCGACCCGCGGGTCTACTACGAGGACGACCGGAGAGTGGACGTGACGCCGCTCCCGCTCGCGGAGTACGAGGACCTGGAGTTCGAGGAGTTCGAGACGTTCACCGCGGCGCTCGACGACTACTTCACCAACCGGGAGGAGGAGACGGAGACGGCCGACGAGGACGACGGACCCGATTTCCAGGAACGGATCGACCGCCAGCAACGGATCATCGACCAGCAGGAGGGGGCGATCGAGAGCCGGATGGCGGAGGCAGCGAGGACGAGGGAGCAGGCGGAGGCGCTCTACGCACACTACGACCTCGCGAGCGAGGTGCTCACGACGGTCCGGAACGCTCGAGCGGAGGACCGGCCCTGGGAGGAGATCGAAGCGACACTCGAAGCCGGCGCGGAGCGGGGGATCGAGGCGGCAGAGGCAGTGACGGGGGTCGACGGCGAGTCGGGCACCGTCACGATCGATCTGGGCGAGCACTCGGTCTCGTTGATCGTCCGCGACGGGGTCGAGAAGAACGCTGATCGGCTCTACACCGAGGCCAAGGAGATAGAGGCGAAGGCCGACGGTGCCCGCGACGCGCTCGCGAACACCCGCGCCGAACTGGAGTCCCTCCGCGAGCAACGGGAGCTGGCTCGGTCCGGGGGAGCGACCGACTCGAGCGAGTCCGAAGGGGAGGACGAGGGGGAGGAGGTCGACTGGCTCTCGCGCACGTCGATCCCGGTGCGGAAGGGCGAGGAGTGGTACGAGCGCTTTCGGTGGTTCCACACCTCCGACGGCTTCCTCGTGATCGGCGGCCGGAACGCCGACCAGAACGAGGAGCTGGTGAAGAAGTACGCCGAACGCGGCGACCGGTTCTTCCACACACAGGCACCGGGCGCGCCGGCGACGCTGCTGAAGGCGACCGGTCCGAGCGAGGCCTCACGGGAGGTCGACTTTCCCGAGTCCTCACTGGGCGAAGCCGCCCAGTTCGCGGCCTCGTACTCCTCGGTCTGGCGCGACGGCCACTTCGCGGGCGACGTCTACGCGGTCTCGCCCGATCAGGTCTCGAAGACGCC
>SKWB01000096.1 GCA_007129135.1 Halococcaceae archaeon
GTTCAGGTGGAACTAAGTACTCCATCGCAATAGTTGCCCCATGCAGACGCTTTTGCTGTCGGGCGACGACGTCGCCGAGAACGCGCCGATGGCGACGCTGATCCCCGCGATCGAGGACGCCTTCGCCGCCTACGAACACGACGACGCCCAGATGCCCCCGAAGTCCTACATCGAACTCCCGCAGTACAACGGCGACTTCCGGTCGATGCCCGCCTACCTCGAGGCGGGTGACTGGGACGCCGCGGGCGTGAAGTGGGTGAACGTCCACCCGGACAACGCCGAACGCGACCTCCCGACCGTGATGGGGACGATGATCTACTCCGACCCGGAGACCGCGTTCCCGCTCGCGATCATGGACGGCACCGAACTCACGATGCAACGGACGGGCGCGGCGGCCGCGGTCGCCACCGACCACCTCGCGGTGGAGGGCGCGAGAAGTCTCGGGATCGTCGGCGCGGGCGTCCAGGCGTACACGCAGCTGGAGGCGATCGCAGAGATCAGACCGATCGAGGAGGTGGTCGTCAGCGACCTCGACGAGGCACGTGTCGAGGCGTTCGTCTCCGCGTTCGCCGACGAGTTCGAGGTCCGCGGCGGGTCGATCGCCGAGGCGGCCGCCTGCGACGTGCTCTCGACGGTGACCCCGGTGCGAGAGCCGATCGTCTCGCTCTCTGATCTCGGCCCCCACACCCACGTCAACGCGATGGGCGCGGACGCGGCGGGGAAACAGGAACTCGAGGCGGCGGTACTCAGAGAGGGTATGCTCGTGATCGACGACTACGAGCAGACGACGCACTCCGGCGAGATCAACGTCCCGTGGTCGGCGGGCGAGATCGACGACTCGGACATCGACGCGGAGATCGGCCAGATCGTCGTCGGTGACCGGGAAGGCCGTACCGAGGGGGAGGGGATCTCCGTCTTCGACTCGACGGGGCTCGCGATCCAGGACGTCGCCGCCGCCCACGTCGTCTACGAGCACGCCGACGAGAACGACAACGGAACCCCGTTCGACCTACTCGGCGTCTGATACTGCCGGCTGTACGTCGTTACGGATCCTCACTTCCGTGGGAGGCAGAACCTTCACACAGTTACAGCCGGCAGTGTGGGCCTCGAGGCCCCCCCAGCGGACGCCACACGAGTTATCGTGTAGAACGTAGTCGTGCGTGCATGGTACGGATCGGACGGTTCCTGGGGATGCTCGCGCTCTGTGGCTGGGTCGGGGCCGCGGTCTCACAGCTCTCGGCGCTCAGAGCGGACGAGGAGGGAGCGTCGACGTGGCGCGACCGACGCAACCGCTGTCTGTTGCTCTCGAGCGTCGCGACGAACTCCCTGGCCGCCTACAGCGTCTACCGGGCCGCGAAACGGATCCGGTGGTGGCTCGACTGACGGCCGGCCTCACTCCGACGGGCTCGACAGCTTCCGGTCGACCGCGCCGAAGAGCTTGAACAGCAGCCAGCCGATCAGGAGGAACGGCAGCAGCGGCACGAGCATGATCAACAGCGTGAGGAAGTAGACCGCGCCGACGACGGTCATCTCCGTGTCCGGTCGTCCCCGGTAGGGTGGGGTCACGGTCCGGAGCGCCTTCTTCGTCGCCGACGGGTCCTCTGTCGTCTCGCTCATACCCCCGAGAGGGCACCGACGAGAATAACGGTTCCCTCGAAGACGGTTACGAGAGCCGGATCGCCGGCCGCAGCGGCCGCGCCTGACTCGCCTTCTCGTCGTCGGCCGCCTCCTCGCCTACGATCCGGACCGTCGCGTCGAACTCGCGCTCGAAGAACTCGCGTGTCTCCGCGTAGAGCTCCCCCTCGTCCACCGCAGAGAGCGTCGCGAGCTCCCCCTCCGACCGCCCGCGGACGACCTCGACGAGGTCCTGGACGAGCCGGTTCACCTCGTCACCGCGCTCGCGCAGGTCGGGGTCGCTCATCACCTCGCCCATCACCCTCCCCACGTCGGGACCCGTCTCGATAACCTGCTCGAACACCCCCTGCTTCCAGTCGGCAGCGACGTAGACGTCGACGCTCTCGGGACTCTCCCCGGTGACGCTCGCCACCTCGGCGACGTCGTCGGCCAGCGAGGCGACCAGCGACTCCTCGGCCTGCACCGTCTCGCTCTCGAACTCGCTCTCCAGTTCGGGCCACGGCGCGGCCTCCGCCGGCTCGCCGGTCAGCCGCTCGTGGAGCTCGTTCGCCACGAACGGGACCACCGGGGCGAGCAGGCGCAGGCGCGTCTCCAGTACGTGGCGGAGCGTCCAGCGTGCGCCGGGCCGGTCGAGGTCGGTCCGCCGACGGTACCACCGCAGGTGCTCCTCGACGTTGTAGAAGGCCGCCTGGCTCGCCGTCCGCGTCTCGAAACGCTCCATCGCCTCCGTCACCTCCTCGATCGTCCCCTGGAGCTTCGCGAGCAGCCAGCGGTCGATCCGCTCCAGGTCCCGGTCGCCCTCGGGAGCCTCGATGACCTCGACGGCGCGGTTCCAGAAGCGTTCGAGCCCCCGCCGCGTGCTCTCGACCTCGTCGTCGCGCCAGTCGTAGTCCTGCCACGGTTCGGCGGAGTTCATCAGGAAGAACCTGACCGTGTCCGCGCCGTACTCGGCGATCGCCTCCCCCGGGAGGACGACGTGGCCCTTCGAGGAGCTCATCTTCTCGCCCTCGAGCAAGCCCATCCCCATCACGGTGATGCCGCCGGGCCACTCCGGCTCGTCGAACAGTTCCGCGTGGTGGTAGAGGAAGAAGGTGAGGTGGTTCGGCACGAGGTCGTTGCCCGAACACCGGTAGTCGACCGGATACCAGTACGACCACTCCTCGCGCAGCGAGAGCGCCCGCTCGTCGGGCTCTTCAACCGCGTCGGCCCCGTAGAAGAGCGCGTCGAAGAACTCGCGATCGAGCGCCTCCGTGGGGATCTCCGAGAGCCGGTGGGCGATCGTGTAGTAGGCCATGTAGATCGTCGAGTCCGAGAGGGGTTCGATGACGAACTCGTCGTCCCACGGCAGCCGGGTGCCCAGCCCGTAGTTCCGGATACAGGGCCACTCGTTCAGCCAGTCGATCGTGTGGTCGTACTGCTCTCCGGTGTTCTCGGGGATCGCGTCGAGCCGGGAGACCGCCCGGTGGGTCTTCTCGCGCCACTCGGGGTCGTTGTACCGCAGAAACCAGGTGTCCTGATAGGCGACGACGACCTTCCCGCCGGCACGCGAGATCACCGGCTCGGGGAAGTCGTACATCGCGTCGAACTCGCCCGTCTCCCTGTAGGTCGCCGCCAGCTCATCGCGGACCTCCTCGACGAGCTCGCCGCCGAACTCGCCGTAGGCCTCCGAGAGCCGACCGGCGTGGAACTCGCGGCTGTAGAGCTCCTTCGTGACCGCTGCGAGTCGTGGGTCGTCCGAGCCGGTGATCCCCGCCTCCTCGACGGCGTCCCTCGCGGGGATCTCGCCGTAGCCCTCGATCGTGAGGATCGGGATCGGCTCGATCCCCTCGACCTCCTCCGTACCGATCCCGTACTCGTAGAGCCGCTCGGCGTCGCCTCTCACCTCCTGTAAGGCGACGTAGTCGTCCGGGCTGTGGGCGGGCACCGACATGACGACGCCGGTGCCGCTGTCCGGGTCGACGAACCCCGCCGGGAAGATCGTGAGTTCGTCGCCGGTCACGGGGTTCTCGACCCGCTCGCCGACGAGCTCGTCGCCCCGGAGCTCGTGCTCGACCGTCACCTCGTGGTCCTGCAGCGAGAGCTTCTCGACGGCCTCCCTCGCGACGACCCAGCGCTCGCCGTCGACGCTCGCCTCGACGTACCGTTCTTCGGGGTTCACGAACGCGTTCGTGACCCCACGGACCGTCTCCGGGCGCAGCGTCGCCATCGGGAAGACCCGGTCGCCCGCCTGGAACTTCACCAGCGTGTACTCCTGGTACTCGACCTCCTCGCCCTCGA
>SKWB01000121.1 GCA_007129135.1 Halococcaceae archaeon
CCCGAGCGGGCGATCGGGGCGTGTCAGGGGACGATGAACAACGTCACGTTCGGGGGGACCGATCCACGGACCGGGGCACCGTACGCGTTCTACGAGACCCAGGGTGGCGGGTTCGGCGGGCGGGCGAGCGGCGACGGGATGGACGGGGTCCACGTCCACATGAGCAACACGATGAACACCCCTGCGGAGGTGCTCCAGACGGCCTACCCGCTCTCCGTCGTGCGGTACGAACTCCGCCCTGACTCCGGCGGCGAGGGCGAGTACCGGGGGGGGCTCGGGCTCCGTCGGGACATCGAGGTGAGAGGCCACGACGCCTCGTTCAGCCTCCTCGCCGAGCGGCGCGTCAGCGCGCCCTACGGAATCGAGGGTGGGCGCGACGGCGGCCGGGGGAGCGATACACTCCTGCGAAACGGCGAGGAACACGACTTGCCGGCGAAGTCGACCCATCGCCTCCGACCGGGAGACGTGGTGAGCATCCGGACGCCGGGCGGCGGGGGCTTCGGCGATCCAGCCGATCGGGACCCGGCGGCAGTCGAACGCGACGAGCGACTCGGGAAGGTGTCGGGGCCGGACGACGACCCAGGGGAGTGAGCGAGGGACGGCTCCCCTGGCGGAGCGACGGGTGGTGCTCCGGTAGTCGCGTTGCTCCGAGTCGTCCGAAGGAATCGCAGGCGACGTCCATTCGGCGTGGGGGGCTACGGGGGTTCTCAGCACTATCGTTCGGGTTTCGTCATCTATCCTGGTCGGAATAGATCGAACCGTGAAAGAACGCACGTCGAGCGATCGGTCGGGGGTCGGGATCTCACCTCACTCGTCGATTTCGAGTTCGAACTGTCGGTTCTCGACGGGTGCGGAGAGGACGACGCTCGTGTTCGAGCCCTTGACGTTCGCGTCGCTCACCAGCCGCTTGATCTGGTCGTTCATCTCGTCGGTGTCGCGGAACTTCCCGATCGCGACGACGTCGTCGTCGCCGGTGACCTCGTAGACGCTGATCATCCGTTCTTCGCCCCTGAGTCGCTCGGTGACCTCTTCTAAGGCGCTCCCCTCGACGCTCAGGTGGAGGACCGCGGTGACGTCGTAGCCGAGCGCCTCGTAGTTCACCGTCGGGGTGTAGCCCTCGATGGCCCCGGCCTCCTCCAGCTCCGAGAGGTGGTTCGAGACGGTCGTCACCGAGACGTCGAGCTCCTCCGCGAGGCTCCGCAGGCTCGCTCGGCCGTCGTTCAACAGGGCGTTCACGAGCTTCGAGTCGAGGTTCTCGTAGGCCATCGGTGGTACGTTCCGGGAGCACGACCTAAGTCGTTGCGCGTTTCCCTCCGGATAGTATGTACGAGCGAGACTTCGCGACCGGCGACGGAGCCGCGGTCGAGGGGTCTGAGCGTCCAGCGACTCCCGTCGTCTACCAGTAGACGTTTCCGTTCGGCGGTCGAGATGTAGGCATGTCAGAGACGACCACGTTCACGATCGAGGGGGACGACGGCTCGAGCGATCGGCTATCGATCCCGGAGCAGTTGCTGGGCATGCTCCGTACGGGCGAGGAGAGCCCAGCGGAGATCGTCGGCGACCTCGCGATGCTGACCTGTGCGCAGCAGATCCACGTGGTCGCCCACCACACGGAGGGGGAGATGGACGAGGAGCTCGCCGCGGTCGAAGCGCGGACGATGGAGCTCTTCGAGGAGCGCTTCGGTGCCACCTACGCCGAGGTCACCGGTCACTCCCACTGAGACCGGCGGCGGTGACTCAGACCGGCTCTCGACCACACTGAGCGGCAACGGGCCGTAGTGCGAAGCGGACGGTGTGAACCGCGGTTCGCTCGACGACGGGGCGACTGCCCTCGGTATCGGACCGGCCCCTGCCCGTGCATCCTGCAGTGTTAAGCCGTATCGGGGAGATGGTCCGCCATGAACCCGTTCGGTACGTCGACGGCGCGACCGATCGAGGAGATACTCGACGGCGACCGCACCGGCCAGGTGAACGTCCTCACGCTGCTCGGACAGTCGCTCTACGAGGCCGAACGCGGCAACGACGACCGCGCGCTGCTCTACTTCGGAACGGCGCTCCTGGCGCTGAAGTACAAGAAGGCCTCCTACGCGCTCCAGGGGGCGCTCGTCGTCGATCGGGCCTTCGGCGAGGTCACCGGCAAGCGACCGCTGGAGGCGCTTCGCGAGGAGTTCGAGCGATAGGTCGTCCAGCCAGGTGCAACGCTGCCGGTCGTACGTCGTCTCAGAGTCCCGCGGCAACGGTGTGTGGGGTGTTAACGCGGTTACGACCGACGGCGTGCTCGTCGTCCGGTCGTCCATCGTATCGGCCGCGCACTCCCCCGATTCACGACCGCACTCCTTACTTCTCCCGAGGTAAGAAACGCACTTACGTAAGCGGGCGGTAGTACGTGACGACCCGACGGCGGCGAAAGAGTCAGCGACGGTGACGAGCAAGGCGCAGGTCGCGATTCCGAAATCGATCCGTGAGCGGCTCGGCATCGAGAAGGGGACGACGGTCCGATTCGAGATCCACGACGACGGGACCGTGACGTTCACCCCCGAGAGAGGCCCGTGGGGGCTGCCCGAAGAGATCCGGGACGAACCCCGTGAGACCGACAGGAGCGTCGCGGAGCTGCTGGCCGAGTCGAAGCGGGCGTGGAGTCACGTCGAGTGGTATTCGTCGATTCGTGGGCGTGGCTCGAAGTGACCCTTCCGGGCGAGAGAGTGTCGCAGGCTCGGGCGATCCTCGAACGGGGCGAGCACGAGGGTATCGTGGTCTCGACGACCGTCCTCACCGAGGTCTACTACGTTCTTAGTCGCGAGAAGGGCGAGCGCTCGGCCGAGAGAGCGATGGAGATGATCCGCCGATTCGAGAGCCTCACCGTGTTACCCGTGACCGAGGAGATCGCTATCCACGCCGCGAGGCTTCGTCGAACGTACTACTCGCAGTCGAACGATCGGACCCCCTCGTACGCGGATGCGATCAATCTGGCGACCGCGATCGCGGTCGCAGAGTGCGATCGGCTCTGTACGGGTGACTCGGATTTCGAGGACGTCTCCGAGATCACGTCCGAGGTGTTCTGACCCTCGTTCGTCGGTGTCCGTCGAACCGACCCGAGGACGGCCGGCGTCGGGTTCGGTCCCCCTACGAGAGGTCCCCCTTCGTGAGGTCAAAGCGACCGATCAGTCGTCCTCGTACCGGGTTCCCACGGGCGTGGAGTGGTCCCCAGTGTCGGTGGGCGAGTCCGGATCGGGCCGCTCTTCGATCACGTTCTCGGTCCAGGTCCCCCGGAGGAGGTACGCGCCGGCGAGGATCACGATGACGACGTTCGTCAGGGCATCCCCGACGAAAACGCCGGTCGCGTCCATCCCGAGGGGTTCGGCGAAGCCGTAGGCCAGAAGCGGCCGGAGGACGATGAAGCCGATGATCGCGAACGTCATCGCGGTCCGCGTACTGCCGCTGCCCCGGAACGCCCCCTGGACGACGTAGAACACGCCGAGGAAGACGAACGAGAGGCTCACGATCCGGAGGTACTCGCCGCCGATCCCGGTCACCGCCGCCGCGCCCGAGCCGGTGATGAAGACGCCGACGATCGGATCGGCGAAGCTGTAGACGAAGACGCTGAAGAGGAGGAAACAGCCAGCGGTGAGTCCGGCGCCGGCGAAGACGCCGCGTTTCGCGCGGTCGACCTGTCCCGCCCCGAGGTTCTGCCCGACGACGGTCTCGACCCCGCGGGCGAGCCCGAGCGCGGGGAGGACGACCATCGAGGTGACGCGGGTCCCGATCCCGTAGCCCGCGACCGCGGTCGGTCCCGCCAGCGCCACGAGCGCGGTCAGGATCGTCACGCTGAACGCCTTGGTGCTGATCTCGATGCTCGCCGGCGTGCCGATGGTGACGAGCTGTCGCATCGTCTCGACGTCGG
>SKWB01000130.1 GCA_007129135.1 Halococcaceae archaeon
GACCTGTCACGTCTTCCCGAGCGAGCGGGTGACCAAGCGTGACCTCTGGAAGGCATGCAGGGAATCGTTCGCCGAGGAGCCGTTCATGCGGACGGTCGCCGGCGGCGGTGGCGTCTACCGCTACCCCGAGCCGAAGGTCGTGGCGGGGACGAACTACTGCGACGTGGGGTTCGAACTCGATCCCGGTAACGAGAGAATCGTCGTCTTCTCGGCGATCGACAACATGATGAAGGGCTCGGCGGGCCAGGCGGTCCACGCGGCGAACGTCGCGCTCGGCTTCGAGGAGACGCTCGGACTGGAGTTCCAGGGGCTGCACCCCGTGGGGTCCCCATGAGCGAAGCGTCGACCGCGGAGGGCGACGGACCGGTCGTCGTGAAGATCGGCGGCGCGCGCGCGGTCGAACCGGAAGGTGCGCTCGCCGACATCGCGAGCCTGGTCGAAGCGGGCGTCGAGGCGGTCGTCGTCCACGGCGGCTCGACGGCAGTCGACGAGCTCCTCTCCCGGCTGGGGATCGACCCCGAGTACGTCACCACCCCTGGCGGCGTCACGGGTCGCTTTACCGACGAGGAGACGATGGAGGGGTTCGCCATGGCGATGGCGGGCGTGAACCTCGACCTCACCGTCGGCCTTCGGAACGAGGGCGTCGACGCGGTCGGTCTCTCGGGGACGGACGGCGGCCTGCTTACGGGTACTCGGAAGTCCGCCGTCAGGGTGCTCGAGGACGGCAAGAAGAAGATCAGACGCGGTGACCACTCCGGACGGATCGACGCGGTGAACGACCAGTTGCTCCGGACGCTGCTCTCGGAGGGGCACACCCCGGTCGTCTCGGTGCCGATGCTGGCCGACGACGGCGTGGCGGTGAACGCCGACGCGGACCGGGCGGCCGCGGCGGTCGCGGGGGCGCTCGGCGCGCGGCTGGTCGTGCTCACGGACGTCGAGGGCGTCTACGAGGACCCCGACGACTCCGGTACCCTGATCGAGACCGTGGACTCCCCGGAGGCGTTCGAACGGGCCGAGGGCGCGGCGGAGGGGTTCATGCGGAAGAAGGTGATGGCCGCGCGCGAGGCGCTCACGGGGGGAGCCCGCGAGGTAGTCGTCTCGGACGCGAATAGAGAGAGACCGATCTCGGCGGCGCTCGCCGGGGCGGGGACCCAGTTCTCCGAGACGGCGCTCGCGGAGGAGGTAGAGCCGTGAGCGGCTTCGTCTTCTCGGAGAAGCCGATCCGGATCGAGCGTGGCGAGGGACCCCATCTCTGCGCCGACGACGGCACCGAGTACCTCGACTTCGGCGCGAGCTACGCCTGTACGCCGGTGGGTCACTGTCACCCGCGGGTGGTCGAGGCGGTCCGCGAGCAGGCCGGCGAGCTGTTCTACGTCCAGGGGTCGTATCCGAACGACGCGCGCGACGCCCTGTATCGGAAGCTCGCGGCGCTCTCGCCCGGTCTCGAGAACGTCTGGCTCTGTAACTCGGGGACGGAGGCGAACGAGGCGGCGCTGAAGTTCGCGCGGTCGGCCACGGGTAACGAGAAGGTCGTCGCGGCGATGCGCGGCTTCCACGGCCGGACGATGGGCGCGCTCGCGGCGACCTGGAAAGGGAAGTACAAGGAGCCGTTCGAGCCGCTACCGCCGGGCTTCGAGTTCGTCCCCTACGGCAGCGAGGAGAAACTCGCCGAGGCGGTCGACGAGGAGACGGCGGCGGTGATCCTCGAGCCGATCCAGGGCGAGGGCGGGATCAACCCCGCACCCGAGGGCTACCTAGAGAGCGCCCGCGAGGTCTGTGACGAGACCGGTGCGGCGCTGATCCTCGACGAGATCCAGACGGGGCTGGGGCGGACGGGCGAACTCTGGGCCTGCGAGCACGACGGCGTCACGCCCGACGTCCTCACGACGGCGAAGGGGATCGCGAGCGGCCTGCCGCTCGGCGCGACGCTCTGTGCGGACTGGGTCGCGGAGGGTGCGGGGCCCCACGGCTCGACGTTCAGTGGGAACCCGCTCATGTGTGCCGCGGCGACCGCGACGCTCGACGTCCTCGTCGAGGAGGAGCTGACCGCGAACGCCGCGGAGGTGGGGAGCTATCTTCGGGAATCGCTGACCGAAGCGGACCTCCCCGTGCGCGAGGTCAGGGGCCGCGGGCTGATGGTCGGCGTCGAGGTGAAGCGGGGGGCGAACCGGCTCCTCCGGGACCTCGCGCTCGAGCATCGGATCCTCGCGTTGCCAGCCGGTCGGACCGTGTTGCGGCTGCTCCCACCGCTCGTGGTCGACGAGGGTCACGCGGACAGCGTCGTCGCCGCGGTGAGCGACGTTCTCGCTCCGACCGCCGAGTCATGAGCGCGGACTCGGAGACCATGGACCCGGAGACCGTCCGCGATCTGCTGATCGAGACGGTCTCGATCCCCTCGGTCTCGGGCGACGAACGCGACGCCGCAGAGCACCTCGTGGGGTTCTTCGAGAACCAGGGAAGGGAAGCGTGGCTCGATCCCGTTGGAAACGTCCGCGCGCCGGGCGACGATTCGGTGCTCCTCACGTCGCACGTCGACACCGTTCCGGGCGAGATCCCGGTCCGGGTCGAGCGCGAAGACGGAACGGAGATGCTGTGGGGTCGCGGCGCCGTCGACGCGACGGGCCCGCTCTGTGCGATGGCCGTCGCCGCGGTCGAGACCGGCGCGAGCTTCGTCGGCGTCGTCGGCGAGGAGACGGACTCGCGCGGGGCGCGCTACCTGGTGGAGGATCGCGAGGTTCCCGACGCGGTGGTGAACGGCGAGCCGAGCGGCGCCGACGGCATCACGCTCGGCTACCGGGGAATGCTCTCCGGACGGTACGGGGTACAGACGGCCTCTGCACACACCTCGAGACCGGAACCGAACGCGATCCAGCGGGCGATGGCGTGGTGGGGGCGGATCGAGGAGAGCGTCGCGACCGATCCCGAAGGTCCGGTCTTCGAGAGCGTGACGGCGAAGCCAGTGGGAGTCGAGGGTGGCGTCGCCGACGACGGCCTCGCGGTCGAGGCGACGATCGACGCGGGCTTCCGGATCCCACCCTCGTCATCGGCGGACGAGCTTCGAGCGGCCGTCGAGAACGAACTCGCCGAGGGCGAGATCGAGTGGAACGATCCGATCCCACCCACGATGCAGAGCCCGCGGACGCCGCTCGCCCGCGCGTTCCGGGTCGCGATCCGGGCGGAGGGCGGCGATCCGCGCCTGCTCAGGAAGACCGGGACGAGCGATATGAACGTCTACGCCGGTACCTGGGACCGCCCGATGGTCACCTACGGACCCGGCGACTCGGCGCTCGACCACGCGCCCGAGGAACGACTCGACCTCGCGGAGTACGACCGCTCGATCGCGGTGCTCCGACGGGTCTGTACCGAACTGTGTGGCGAGAGCCAGTGAGACCGATGACCGACACGAACCCGAGACACTTCCTCGACGCCGACGACCTGACGGCCGACGAACTGGAGACCGTCCTCGACCTGGCGGCCGAGTACAAACGCAAACAACGGGCGGGCGAGGCGCATCCCGACCTCGAACGGAAGACGCTCGGGATGCTCTTTCAGAAGCCGAGTACCCGCACCCGGGTCTCGTTCGAGACGGGGATGACCCAGCTAGGAGGGCACGCCGTCTTCCTCGGCGAGGACGACATCCACCTCGGTCGAGGCGAGCCGTTGCGCGACACCGCGCGGGCGCTCTCGCGGTACGTCGACGTCGTGATGGCCCGGCTGTTCAGACACGAGAATGTCGAGGTGCTCGCCGAGTACGCCTCGGTCCCGATCGTCAACGGGCTCACCGACGACGCCCACCCCTGCCAGACGCTCGCGGACCTGCTGACGATCCGGGAGTCGGTCGGAACGGAGGTCTCGGTCGCCTGGATCGGCGACGGGAACAAC
>SKWB01000299.1 GCA_007129135.1 Halococcaceae archaeon
CAGTTCCTCGAGGTCGGTCTCACCGTTGGCACGATCGACCTCTCGCCAGCGGTGTTCTTCGGCGTCCTGCTCGCGATCGAGATGGTGATCGCGCTGGTGTCGATGCCACCGGCCGCGAAGTTCGCCGAACGGGTCGGGCTGAAACCGGTCGTCGCGCTGGGCTTCTCGGTCTACGCGATCTTCCCGGTCCTGCTGATCTCCGCGCCCGACAACGCGCTGATCGTCGCGCTACTCTTCGCGTTCTCCGGGCTTCGGTTCGCCGGCCTCCCGGCACACAAGGCGCTCATCGTCGGGCCGGCGGAGCGCGACACCGGAGGGAGAGTCTCGGGGGCGTACTACCTCGTCCGGAACGTTATCGTCATCCCGAGTGCGGCCCTCGGTGGCGCGCTCTACGGCGGGTTTTCGATCCCTGGGACCGACCTCGCCCTCGCCGGCAGCCCCACGCTCGCGTTCGCGCTCGCCAGCCTGATCGGGGTCGTCGGGACGGTCTACTTCCTCGCCTTCGGCAAGGAGTTCGAGGCGTACGCCTGAGACCGCGTCAGCGGTCTATCCGCCCGCCCCTCTCTCTTCGGATCGTGGTCGACCTACAAGAACGGCTCCGCGAGCACGACGGCCCGTTACCGATTCCCTATCGGCTCCGCTTCTCACCCGTCGAGCACCGGGTCGTCCGGCTCCGGGAGCGATCGGCCCGATCGAGAGCCCTCATAGTGGACTCCTAATCCAGGATTGGGGATCGCAGGCGGTCACTAACCGACCGTTAGCACCGGTCGATCAGCCGATAAAACGACATGAAACGAGGGCGGGAGGACTCGGCTCGGGGCTGAACTCACTCGAACCGTCCCGAGGAACCTGAACTCATGAAACACATGTCTAACGATCGACGGAGTATATGCATCTCTCTGCCCACTGTTCAGCCGCTGGGTGCGACCCGTCCGGTTTCCGGTCCCCCTGACGCTCGGCCTCGCCGACGCTTCTACCCGCTCACCCGTCGAGTCGCCAGCCGTCGCCAGCCCGCCTGACGACGCCACGTTCGGCGAGCATCGAGAGTACCTCCTCGACGACCGGCGGCGGGACCTCCACGTCCCTCGCCAGCTCCTCCGCGCTCCGGTGGTCGTCCGAGAGCGCGCCGAGGATCGTGGCGTAGAGCCGGCTGTTGTGCTCGTCGCCGACCTCCTCGCCGATCCGCTCGTGGATCTCGCTCTTTCTCCCCTGAACCCACCGCTGGGCGAGCGAGAGCTCGTTCTCGAGCGATTCGAGCGTGCGGAGCCGGCGAGCCAGATCGCACATTCCGCGCTCGGAGCCCTGTGCGCGGAGGTCGATCGAGAGGTGCTGACAGGTGGTGATGTCGAGGTTCGCGCTCGCGGGGTAGGCGCTCTTCGCGCCGAAGCCGTAGGGCGAGACCGTCACCTCGAGTCTGAGGTTCCGCGCGATGTGGAAGTACTTCCGTCGGTTATCGTCGACGCGGCTCTCGACGACGCCCGCCTCCTCGAGCCTCCGGAGGTGGTCGATCACCGCCTTCGGACTCACGCCGAGGTACTCGCTGATCTCCGTGACGTAACAGGGCTTTCGCGCGAGCAGCCTGAGGATGCGCCTACGGTTCTCGTTTCCCAAGAGATCGAGGAGCGCGGCGGAGTCCATCCAAACACCGCTTGGCGACCGGCGCGGAAAAGGGTGTCTCTGTCGACCCCCCTCGCTCGGCCGGAGACGGGGAAAGAACGATAGCCGCGAGCCGAGTCCACCGACCATGACCGACGCCGAGCGGTGGGAGTACAAGGTGGTCGAGCCACCGACGGAGCTGACGATGCGCGAGTCGGCGAACCCCGAGAGCGCCCTCAACGACCTCGGCGAACGGGGCTGGAAGCTCACCGAGACGGTCTCGTACGACGGCGGGGGGACGAAGTTCCTCGTCTTCGTCCGCCCGCGGGAGAGCGAATGACCGACGACGAGGGCGAGACCGGCGAGGGCTCGGAGAAGGAGCTGACGACGGAGGACACGATGCGCGAGCGAGCCGAGGAGAACCGCTACACGCTCTGGCTGTTGCTCAACGCGAACCGGTGGGCGCTCACCGCGGCGCTCGGTCTCGCCGTCTTCACCTCGTTCATGCTCTGGGGGAGCACACGGCCGCCGTCGATCCGCGTCGTGATGGAGACGACCGACTGGGTCGAGATGTCGTTCCAGGCGCTGATCGGCGCGCTCATCACGGGCACCACGCTCGTCGTCACGATCAACCAGCTGGTCCTCTCCCAGGAGATCGGGCCGCTCGGCGACCAGCGAGAACGGATGGACCGCGCGATGGACTTCTACGGGAACACCGACGTCCTCCTCGACTTCCCGAGCCCCTCCCACCCCGGGCCGTTCATGCGTGAGATCATCGAGGCGACCGAAACGCGGGCGAAACGGTTCGAGGAGGTGATCTCCGCGAACGAGAACGAGGAACTCCGATCGCAGGTACGGGAGTACGTCGAGGACCTCTCGGAGAACGCTCAGAAGGCGATCGACGGTATCGATGGAACCGAGTTCGGCGACTACGACATGATCGGCCACGTGCTGAACTACAACTACAACAGGAAGCTCTACGACCTGCGGTGGCTGCTGCTCGAGTACGAGGACGAACTGAGCGAGGAGGAGAGGGAGGCCGGAAAGGAGGCGCTCACCGCCATCGCGATGTACGGTCCCGCCCGCGAGTACGTGAAGACGCTCTACTTCCAGTGGTCGCTCGTGAAGCTCTCGCAGGGCATCCTCTACCTCGCGATCCCCGCGCTCGCCGTCTCCGGCGCGATGGTGATGCTGGTCGACGCGAACACGTTCACCGACTCGATCCTCGGCGTCGACACGCTGCTCTGGGTCGTGAGCGGTGCCTACACGGTCGCGATCCTCCCGTTCCTGCTCTTCGCGACGTACATCCTGCGGCTCGCGACGATCGCGAAACGGACGCTCACCGTGGGGCCGCTCGTCCTCCGTGGCGGGTAGGACCGAACGGGTGTGACGGACAGTGTCAGGAAACAGTTATGTGATGCGATGCGGGAGTTCGGGTATGGAAACCGACAGCCGCTCGCTGGCGATCCCGAGCGCCGTCTACCTCGGCGCCGTGCTCCTGGTCGGCCTCCCGGTCGCGTGGGTGCTCACCGTGGTCTTCGGCGCCGTGATCGAGACGCTGGGGATAGCGGACAACCTGGGCAGTTGGGGGTGGCTGGTCGTCCTCGTCCTCTCGCTTCTCGTCGGTCTCCAGGTCGCAGTCGAGGCGGCCGCGCTCCAGTTGGGAGGCGTGGCGGCGCTCGGCCGGGGATCACCGCGGGTGGCGCTCGCCCGATACGTCACGTTCACCGCGAGCGTAGTGATCGCCCTCGGCCTCGCGACCTGGTTCGGCGTCTCTGTCCTGATCGGTGAAACCGGCGTCGTCGGAGCGCTCCTCGGGGCGTCGATCGCGCTCGCGGCGCTCGTCGTGCTCGTCCGGAGCGGCCGAGCGTTTCTCACGGGGTTGGGTGCCGGAGCGTAGGCTCAGAGCGTTTCCGACCCACCCACGGACTCCTCCAGCGGATCGAACGCTCGCGCGGCGAGCGCGACCGAGAGGAACGTCAGGGCGACGGTGAGGAGGGGCAGGAGAACGCCCGGGTCGTACTCCAGCGGCGGGTGGTAGCCGAAGCCGTAGTCGAAGAGGTCGTTGAGCAGTAGGAGAACGAGCGAGAGGGCGAGCGCGCCGGGGGTCGTCCGCCCGTAGTGCGGGATCAGGTAGGCGAGGACGACGAAGCCGAGGTGGGTGACGATGATGAACCAGTAGTCGTAGAGCGAGGGGAAGTACTGCGAGAAGCCGACGTTGAGCGCGACCGCGGTCCAGAGGCCGTACTTCACGAGCCAGACGAACGCGAGCGTGTGGAGGTAGGCGAGGACGAGGTTCTGTCGTGCCTCCGAGAGGGGGAAACCGAGGTTCGGGAGGAGCGTGAAGAGCGAGGCGGCGAGGAGGAAGGTGGCGGTCGGCGAGTCGGCGTAGAGCGGCCAGAGGAACGTCGGCACCCCGGGCATCGTCTCGACGTAGAACCGAACGCCGACCAACGTGGCGGCCAGCGAGAGCGCGATGAGCGTCACGAGGCTCGGGGCGTTCTCGAGGTAGTAGCGGGCGTAGCGCTCCGGAACCATGTGAGAGGGCGACGCCGGAGGGGCAAAGCCGTATCGCCCCGTCGCGTTGAGACGTGAGAACCGGGCGATGGCAGAGCGGTACGATAAATATCTTCTCGCGTAACGGTTATATTCGAGACCGTGGTAGATGCTACTGTATAGCATGTTCGAACCGTTCTCGCGCGCCTACTACGTCGGTCGGCTCTACGTCGAGCCCCACGGCGGAGAGCGCGCGGTGATCCAGCGGACCCAGCACGAGCGAGTGAACGAGCAGCTCTACGCCTCCGGCGAGGGGGTAGAGCGACTCGACAGCCCGCTCGTGATGAAGGTCTGTGGCAGTCACTTCGCCGTCCACGGCGACGACCGAGTCCCCGACCACACCCTCTACCTCCCCGAGTCCCACCTCGAGGAGGAGGGCCTCCCCGACCTGAAGGAGATCCTGCTCGCGAAAGCCGACCACGCGAGCAGACTGCTCGACATCTACACCGAGCCAGCCGGAAGGTAGATACCGTCGGGCTCTATCCACCTCGCTATGCTCGACGAGCTGCTCGGCCGAGCCGAGCTTCGGACTCGCATCGAGGAACTCGAGGAGGAGCGCGAGCGCCTGGCCGGACAGCTGGAGGGCGAGCGCGAGCGACGACGAGAGGCGGTGAGAGACCGTCAAGAGGCCGACGAGCGGGTGAACCGGCTCGAGGACCGTATCGCCGAACTCGACGACCGCGTCGAGCGGCTCTCCGGTGACGAGGACTCGATCGGGTTCCGCGGCGTCGAGACGCTCTCGGGTGGGCGCTTGAGAGCGGTGCTCGACCGGTTGGAGAGCGTCGAGGCACCACCCGACGGCCTGTTCACCGCGATGGTCGACGGGGACGACGCGCTCCCGGAGACGGTCTCGGACCTCCTCGGGGACCGGGCCCCGCTGCTCTCACGGGCCGCACCGTGTCTGCTCTGTGTCGACGACGCCGGCCTCGTCGCCGTCGCCCTCAGGCCGCCGATCGAACCCGATCCGTTCCGCGGGTGGGAGGCGAGGTTCGACCTCGATCGGTCCTGGTTTCTCCCGACGGGTCGGTTCGCGTTCGCGCTCGTCCGCTCCGACCTGTTCGCGATGGCGGAGTACGACGGCACCGATCGGTCGTCGTTTTCCAAGATCGAGAGCGACGTGAAGGGCGATCACTCGAAGGGCGGGTTCTCGCAGGGTCGGTTCGAACGGCGACGCGACGCGCAGATCGACGCCCACCTCGATCGGTGCCGGGAGCGATTAGGGGAGAGGGAGTCCGAACGGCTGATACTCGTCGGACAGCGGACGCTCCTGGGCGAGTTCGACGCGACGGTGAGCGCGCCATCGGACGCGAGTGGGGAGCCGGAAGAGGCTCTGGAGCGCGCGTTCAGGGAGTTCTACACGACGCGTCTCTACCGGTTGTAGAGGGAGAGAGCGCCGCAATCACTGTGTGCTCTCGGGGCCGCCGACCGAAGCCGAGACCGGCTGGTCGCGACGGGCGCGGACGAACAGCGCGTGTGCCATGATCGCGATGGCGATACCCGCGCCGATCGGGACGGCGATCGAGAGGTTCACGCCCGCGAGCGTGAGCGGTCCGGCGACCCCGAACAGGGCCAGCGGGATGAACAGGAGGACGAGATCGTGATACTGAGTCATAACCGACTAATCGTATGGGAAACAGGTACTTAGGCGTTTCCCCCATTATCAGGATACTCTCCGGGTCAGTACTACCGAATTTACGCCTGCCCCCGTAGGTGGTTACTCATAAGTTATGATCAGGAGTTACGGAAGTTCCACACCGTTCGAGGAGTAGAAAAGTGCCGTACAGGAGCCACTGTAACGATTCTTCGGGTAGAACAGTCGCTCGAGAGTACGGGGACAGAGACGTGGCAGCTGTCGATCATAGCTGCCGTTCACGCGTTCTGGCGGAGCGTCGAGGCGGGAGGGAGCCCCGGAGAGTCTGTCGAGAGACGGATCCGGACCGGTCGGTCCGGAGAGAATGAGCTGTTCGGTGTTATCTGTCGGCGCGTTCGACGACGATGCGTTCGTCCCTGACCCTGACGAACACCTCCTCTCCGATATCCATCCCGGCGACGGTGAGTTCGTCCTCGTGGATGCTGACGTGGGCGTTCCGGTATCTGTCGTTCTCGTCCCGCGACCCGCACGGACTGAGCGTCTTTCTGCGCACCATCTCGGTGTACCGCGCCCGTACCCCAGGGCCGATAATAACGCTGTCGGCCGCATCTGCGCCCCGTGGTGTGTCGGCGTGGTTCGGGGGGAACCGAAGGCATAACACCCCCGTCGTCCATCGGGGGTGCATGAAGGTCGCCATCCTGGCACACGAGCTGTTCCCCGACGGGGCGAAGACCGCGGTCGGCGTGATGCGGTACGGCGGATACGACGTGACGGCCGTCCTCGACCGCGAGAACGCGGGCGACCGAGTTCGAGATCACATCGACCTGCCGGACGCCCCCATCGTCGCGAGCATGGACGAGGTCGAGCGCTGCGACGCCCTGCTGATCGGCATCGCCCCGATCGGCGGCGGCTTCGAGGACTCCTGGCGCGAGGACGTCCGGACGGCGCTCTCGCGTGGCTGCGACGTCATCTCCGGGCTCCACTACTTCCTCACCGAGGACGAGGAGTTCGTCCGGCTGGCAGCGGAGAACGACTGCGAGCTCTGGGACGTCCGCGAACCGCACGACGACCTCGGGGTGAGCGAGGGGATCGCGGCGGACGTCGACGCCGACGTCGTCCTCACCGTCGGCACCGACTGCTCGGTCGGGAAGATGACCGCCACCCTCGAACTCGTCGACGCGGCGAAGGAGGCGGGCGTCGACGCCGGGTTCATCCCGACCGGCCAGACCGGGATCATGATCGACGGCTGGGGCAACCCCATCGACCGAGTGATCTCGGACTTCACCGCCGGCGCGGTCGAGGAGATGATCGTCGAGAAGGGCGACGAGCACGACGTGCTCTTCGTCGAGGGCCAGGGCAGCATCGTCCATCCGGCCTACTCCGCGGTCACCTGCGGGATCCTCCACGGCGCGATGGCCGACCGACTCGTGCTCTGTCACGAGGAGGGCAAGGAGGTCATCCACGGCTACGAGTCGTTCTCGCTCCCCTCCATCCCCACCTACGTCGACCTCTACGAGGACCTCGCACGGCCGGTCCACGAGGCCGAGGTCGTCGCCGGGATGCTCAACACGAGGTACGTCGACGAGGACGCGGCGGCTCACGAGGCGGTCGAGGCGTACGCCGAGGCCGCGGGGGTCCCCGCGACGGACCCGGTCCGGTTCGGCGCCGAAGAGGTGCTGGAGGCCGTACTGTGAGCCTCACCACGTCCTTCGAACGTGTGGCGCTCCCGCTCGAGTACCCCTTCACGATCGCCAGAAGCACCGAGGAGGTCGCCGAACTCGTGCTGGTGACCGTGAGCGACGGCGAGTTCGAGGGGATCGGCGGTGCGGGCCCCTCGCCGCACTACGGCGAGACCGCCGCGACCGTCGAGGCGGTGCTGCCCGACCTGCTCTCGGTCGTCGAGTCGGTCGGCGATCCCCACCGGCTGGACGAGGTCGAACGGCGGATGCGCGAGACGATCGAGTACAACGCGGCGGCGCGCTGTGCGGTCGACATCGCGCTCCACGACCTGGTGGCGAAACGCCTCGACCTCCCGCTCTATCGCTACTGGGGGCTGAGCGAGGGCGCCCCGGTCGAGAGCACCTACACGATCGGTATCGACACGACCGAGGTGATGCGGGAGAAGACCGCCGAGGCCGTCGAACGCGGCTACGGCTCGCTCAAGATCAAACTCGGGACCGACCGGGATCGGGAGATCATCGAGACGGTGCGGAGCGAAGCGCCGGAGGCGACGATCCGGGTCGACGCGAACGAGGCGTGGAGCCCGCGCGAGGCGATCGAGCGGATCGACGAGATCGGCGAGTACGGAATCGAGTTCGTCGAGCAGCCGGTTCCGGCCGGCGATCCGGAGGGCCTGAAGTACGTCTACGAGCGCTCGTCGCTCCCGATCGCCGCCGACGAGTCCTGTATTACGCTCTCGGATATCCCACGAGTCGCCGACCGGTGTGACATCGCGAACATCAAACTGATGAAGTGTGGCGGGCTGCGCGAGGCGATCCGGATGATCCACGCCGCGCGCGCCCACGGCCTGGAGACGATGCTCGGCTGTATGTCCGAGTCGAACGCCTCGATCGCCGCCGGCTGTCACCTCGCGCCGCTGCTCGACTACGCCGACCTCGACGGCGCGCTCCTGCTCGACGAGGACAGGTACTCGGGCGTCCCGATGCCCGGCGGCGTGATCGATCTCTCGGCGGTCGACCGCGGCACCGGCGCCGGACCGATCTGACCGGGCCGCTCGTACTGTCGGTTGTAACTTCGTAAATATCCTCCTCACCCCGTTGCAGGGAGGACCGCTAACGACGTACAGCCGATAGTATCACTCCGACCGACCGAGCGCCGCGATCTCGTAGCCGCCGACCTCGGTGGGCGCTTCGAGGACGATGACGGTAAAGGCCCACTCCGTTCCGGGTTCGAGGCCGCCGATCGAGTCCGCGTACCGGCCGAGCAGCGCGTCGCCGTCGTCGTAGACCCGCACCCAGACCTCGACGTCGGTGAGCCGCCCCTCGCGGGCGTTCTCGACCGTCCCCTGGACCGTCGACCGCCGGAAGTCCTCCTCGACGACGAACTCGTGGTCGGCGAGGTCGAGGTCGGAGAGCGGGGAGAGCTCGTCGTCCAGTTCGGTCTCGGCGAGCGCCGCCGCCGCGGTCGTCTCCTCCGCAGTTCGCTCCTCGCCGTCGGCGTCGATCGTCTCCCCCTCCTGGTAGTCCGGGGTGTCGTCGGCGGCCCCACAGCCGGCGAGGGCGGTCGCAGCCGCGCCCCCGGCGAGCGCGAGGAACCGCCGTCTGTCTGGGGGCTGGAGGGAACGGTCAGTGGTCGGTATAGCCGGAGGGTCGTCGGTCGGTCGCATCCGTTTCGGGGACGGGGTGGAGGGATTTCAGTGTGCTACCTTCGTGAGCGGTCACGAGGACGGCTGTAGTTCCGTACCGGTGATCGCCGACCCGTGGGGTGATTACCGGTACCGGTTACGACCGTCCGTATCAGAGGTCGCTGTCGGCGTCGCGGCTCGACTCGCGGAGGATGAACGGTCCCATCGCGAGCGTACGCTTCGCGACGGTCGCGATCCGGAAGATGTAGCTCATCAGGATGACGAACGGGGCGAGGGTGATACAGAACGCCGCGCTCGTGAGCAGGACGAGGTTGTCGATCCCCATCGTGGCTCCCGGGAGCGTGTTCGCGTCGACGTACATCAGCATCGAGGCGGTGACGATCAGTGCCGGGATCGAGGCGTAGAGCAGCGCCCGCGAGAGGTCGATCAGTTCCCACTGGAAGAACAGCGTCTTGAAGTGCTCGCGCGCCGGGCCGAACAGCTTGAGCATCTCGATCGTCTCGCCGAGGGTGTTGTACGCCTCCTCCGAGAGCTCGTCCTCGTAGTCGTGGCGGATCTCGCGCGCCTGGAAGATCTTGAGCGAGTAGTTGAAATCGAGCGCGGCCCAGATCACGTCGAAGGTGCCGAACTGGGAGTCTTCGAGCTTCTCGCGGACGATCTCCGCGTGCTCGTCGAGGCTCTCGGCGTACTCGGTCACCGCCTCGGTGACCTCCTCACCGTGGCCCTCCTCGATCGTCTCGAGGAGGAGTTCGGCCCTCCCCTCGGTCGATTCGACCACCTCGCGGAGGAACGCGGCCGGCTCCGGCGGGCTCACCGCCATGCCACCCTCGTCCTCGACGTTCCGCCGGAACTCCATCGACTCGTCCATCCGGGTGGTCTGGTCGCCGACCGCGCCGAGCTCCTGTGAGAGCACCAGCTGGCCGATCGTCGCGACCAGCGTGACGCCGGTGATGATCGGTCCGAACATCGAGGAGAAGATGTTCTGGAGCGCGTCGGCGTCCTCGACGAGCTCCCGGTACGGCCCGAACTCGGCGGCCCCGAGGCCGACGAGCGCGGCGAAGACGATCGCGAGGATGCCCGCCGAGAGCAGCCGCCGGTCGAGACGCATCAGTATCCAGAGCCGGAGGGCGCTCCCCTCCGCTCGTTCCAACAGCGTGTCGTCTGCCCCGTTTCCCATGGCTAGCCCTCGGACGGACCACGGTAAAAACCACACCCGGCGGGCAGCGTCCCTCCGGACCCCCTCGATCGGTCTACTTCCCGAGGAGTCGGAACACGACCCCGATCGCCGCGATACCCAGCCCCAGGACGACGCCGAGGCCCGGGATCGGGAGCGGTAACAGGACGATCGCGAGCAGCAGTCCGACGCCGATGACGGCCGAGGATGCTCTGACCATGCAGGTGAGACCGCCGCCGGCCCCGTAGGTCCCACGCCTGCGGCTGCACCGCGACCGGTGCAACGCGGGCACTTTTGGGGAACGGACGGCTACCGCCGACGATGAGCGAGGAGGAAGGAGAGGTGTCGGGGCAGTTGGAGTCGTTCGGCACCGGGATGGGTCGGGAGTCGAAGGCGAGCGTGGTCGAGTGGCTCCTGGCAGACGGCAACCGCCTCACCGTCGCGGCCCTGATTACGGCCGCCGTCTTCGGTCTGTTGCTCCTCTTCGGCGAAATCGGGGTGATCGCCTTCGAGAACGACGACTCGGTCACCCGGCTCGCGGGCGGGATGATCGCGGGGAGTTTCTCGCTGGTGACGCTCGTCGTCTCGATCAACCAGCTGATCCTCTCGCGCGAGTTCGCCGCCGCCGACGAGTTCCGCGACCGGCTGAGCGGCGTCATGGAGTTCAGACGGGACGTCGAAGAGTTGGGCGAGGTCCCCGCGAGCCCCGCCGAACCGGGGACGCTCTTCGACCTGATCGTCACCGCGACCGGGGACCGAGCGGCGAGGCTGGAGGAGGCGGCCGACCGGGAGACCGGGGATCGCCGGGAGGCGATCGTCCAGTACGCGAGCAGCGTCCGGGAGAGCACCGAGATGGCTCGGGAGGAGCTCGAGGGGGCCGATTTCGGCTCGTTCCGGGTGCTCTCGACGGCGATCGACTACGACGACGCCTGGCAGATCTACGCCGGCAGACACGTCGCGAACAGCTACCGGGGAGAGCTCCACGGCGAGACCGTGAAGGCGTTCGACGACCTGCTGGAGGCGCTCAGACAGATGAACGTCGCCCGGTCACACTTCAAGACGACCTACCTCCAGCGGGAGGTGACGCGGTTCTCGCAGCTCACGATCCTCTGCGGGGTGCCGGCGGTCTTCGGAGCCGTGGTCCTGGGACTGACCTACGCGGACGTGACGGGGCCGACGATCCACCCGGGGTACCTCCCGTTCACGACGAGCGCGCTGATCGCGCTCGTCTTCGCGCCGCTCGCGCTGCTCGCGTCGTACATCCTTCGCACCGCGACGGTCGCGCGCCGGACCGCGTCGATCGGGCCGATGATCCCACAGATGGGTGCCGAGGAGGGCCACTTCGAGGCCGAGTACGACGAGGAGGACTGATCAGCCGTCCGCGGGCCTCGGGTCCTCCGGCTCGAACCCGAAGCGGATCGCCGCGGGGTAGAGCAGCTTCTCGTGGAGGACGTAGAGCAGCACCACCGACCCCATGATGATCGCGCCGTCGACGGCCGTCGAGAGCAGCCCGAGCGCGACGATGAGCGTCGTCGCGCAGGCCGCCGGGTGGTTCGTCTTCGCGACGAGCATCGCGACGGTCGTGAGCACCATCGCGACGATACAGCTGACCGCGAGCGCGAGCACGTCGAACGAGAAGGGGCCGGCCTCGCCGAGGACGTCGATCGCGACCAGGCCGCCCGCGATCGGGTGGTAGGCGACCATCCCACAGATCACGGCCACGAAGTGACCCCCGATCACGTGGTAGCCGCCCTCCGCGCGGTCAGTCTCGCCGGTCGCGAGCAGGTAGGCCGAGGGACCCAAACTCGGGAAGATGAACGGACGACCCGTCGCCCACGCGATCGCACCGAGAACGAAGAAGTGGATCGCGACGTAGATCCCCGCGCTCAGCTTGTCGTTGAGCATTGGTATCTGAAATCGATGACTCGGTGTAAATAGACGGGGTTTCGAGTACGGACAGTGGTCGGGACGCTGTCCATCAGTGAGTCCCGGCGAAATATCCACAACGGTTGGGGTCTCGTCGGCAAGCGACCTCCGTGGCGTCGCTGTCGACGGACGAGTCGCGGAATCAGTAGGCAATAGGAATTACCAAGGAGAGATGGCTCGACTCCGTTCGGGACGACCTCTCGCTGTCTGTCCGCTCCGGAGCGTACGCGTTCGTCACGGCCGTCTTCGTGGTCGTCGTCGTTCTGACGGTGGTCACGACGGCACAACACCTCGCCTTCGAGACGACCGCCAAGTCGGAGGTCGAAACGACGCTCGAACAGCCGGAGTACGAAGAGCTCGGCCTCGTTTCCGTGTCGACGGAGTACGCCACCCGTGGCGTGGTCCCACACGACCAGATGGTGACGGTCACGGTCTCGAAACCCACCGGAGACGAGGCACTCGGGTTGGAAGCCGAACTCTGGATCCGTATCTCCGAGGCCACCGACGAGGAGATCGTCGTCGAGGTACAGTTCGTGGAGTACGCCCAAGCGGGTGGGGAGACGAACGCCGTCACAGATCCCGGATCGGACACCACGAACACCCTGAGCTGAACCGACCGTCTCGTCGGATCGTGGTGGCGGTATCGCCGGCCCAGTCCTTTACCGGGATCGAATCGAGTACTACCCTATGGCTCCCCTCTTCGGTCGGAGTAGCCAGGTCCAGTGGTTCGACGAGGTAGTGCGTTTCCCGGGCGGAGAGTGGCTTCTCGCAGCTATCGTACTGGTGATCACGTGGTACGGTTCGAAGCTTCTCACGCGGTTGCTCCGTCCGAACGCGACTCGTCACCTGCGGCGACGAAGCGTCACAGACATCACGCTCAGATTGCTCCGTGCGGGTGCGATGGTCGTCGCTCTCCTGGTCGCACTGGGGATCCTCGGCGTCGAGCTGACGGGTCTCGTACTCTCGGCCACCGTCCTCTCCGCCGTCTTAGCGATCGTTTTAGCACCCATCGCCACAGACCTCGTCAGTGGCTTTCTGATCCTCGTGAACCGGCCCTACGAGATCGGTGATATGATCGAGATCGTCGACACCGAGGACCGGGGCTACGTGGAGGATATTACGCTCCGATACACGGAGATTCTGACGTTACAGAACACGTTTCTCGTCATCCCCAACTCGACGATCTACGACCGTGACGTGCTCAACTACTCCGCGAACGACGAGCGAACGCGCGTCTCGATCGAGTTCACCGTCACGTACGAAGGTGATCTCACGGAGGCCCAACGGGTACTGGAACGAGCGACCGGGCGGATCGACGGAGTGATCGAAGGCGGTCCGGCGATCTCGCTGGGGGGAACGAAGTACCCTGCCGAACCGAAGGCCTTCGTCACCGAATTCGGCGACCACGGTGTCCATATCGACCTCCGGTTCTGGGTCGAAAAGCCATATCTCCCCATCGAGATGCGGTCGACGGTTCACGAGAACGTGTGGACCGAGCTCGAGGGCGCCGACGTGGAGATGGCGTATCCGCACACGCACGTGGTGTTCGACGAGACGAGCGG
>SKWB01000145.1 GCA_007129135.1 Halococcaceae archaeon
TCGCCCCGCCATCGTTATAAGAATTGAGATTCCGCCGACCGATCCCAAACGTTATCGCCACTCCGAATCAGCACGTCGTAATGTCCCCGGGCCACCCCGACGAGACGGACCTCGAAGCGTTTCTCGACCGGCTGCTCCGCTTCGACACCACAGACGGGAACGAGGCGGAGGCCCAGGCGTGGTTCGCGGAGGAACTCGACCGGATGGGCCTCGAGGTCTACGAGTGGGAGGCGGATCCGGAGGGACTCGCCGACCACCCCTCGTTCCCGGACGACCCGGCCGAGATCGACGCCGACGGGCGGCCGAGCGTCGGCGGCGTGCTCGAACTCGGCTCCGGGGGACGGACGCTCGTACTCAACGGCCACGTCGACGTCGTTCCGGCGGACCGCGAGAGCTGGTCCTCGGACCCGTTCGACCCCGTCTGGGAGGGCGACCGGCTCACCGCACGCGGCGCGGTCGATATGAAAGGCGGGCTGGCGGCCTGCGTCTTCGCGGCGCTCGCGCTCGCCGACCGCGAGGGGCTTACGGGACGGGTGGTCGTCGAGAGCGTCGTCGGCGAGGAGGAGGGCGGCATCGGGGCGGCCGCGGCGGCGCTCTCGAACCCGTACCCGTTCGAACGCGACGCCGCCATCGTCGCCGAACCGACGAAACTGGAGCCGGTAGTCGCCACCGAGGGCTCGCTGATGAAGCGGCTTCGCCTCCGGGGGCGCTCTGCGCACGCGGCGACCCGCTGGCACGGCGAGTCGGTTCTGCCCCACTTCGAGCGGATCCGTCGGGCCTTTTCGGACCTCGAGACCGAGCGCGGCGAACGGGTGAGTCACCCCCTCTATCGGGAGTTCCCGATCCCGTGGCCGGTCAACTGCGGCACCGTGAGTGCGGGCTCGTGGGCCTCCTCGGTGCCGGCCGCGCTCGAAGCCGAGTTCCGTATCGGCGTCGCACCCGGCGAGAGCGCGAGCGAGGTCGAAGCCGAGTTCGAGGGGCGACTCGCGGAGGTCGTCGCCGAAAGCGAGTGGCTCACCGAGCACCCGCCGTCGTTCGAGCGCTTCTCGATCCAGTTCGAACCCGCCGAGACCGATCCCGAGGAGAGGGTCGTCCGGGCCGTGAGCGACGCGCTCGCCGCGAGCGGTCGACCGGGGGAGCCGAGAGGGGCGACCTACGGCGCGGACTCGCGACACTACGTCGAGGCGGGGATCCCGACCGTGCTCTTCGGTCCCGGGAACATCGACCAGGCGCACTTCCCCGACGAGACGATGTCGGTCTCGGAACTCGTCGAGGCTACCGACCTGCTCGCCGACGCCGCGGCCCGCTACCTATCGGAACCGTGACTGGGGTCGTCTGAGGTTCTGCTCGTCGATCCACTCCCGGAGGACCTCGTTGGCCAGCTCCCCGGGGTCGACCTGGTCGTAGGCCGCGAGCCGACGGAGGTCCCGGTAGGTCTCCGGGGCGAGCGTGAGCGTCACCCTCCCGACCGTGACCCCCCGGTCGGCGAGCGCGTCCTCGACCGACCGGCCGTCGTTGATCTCGCTCGCGATGGCCCGGATCTCGCGCACGGTGAGGTCGTTGTCGATCGTCGCCCAAGCGAGCTGATAGCGCGCCTCGCCGCCCACCCGGGCGATGTGTTTCGCGGCGGTCGGCGCGATGTCGCCCATCGCGACGTGTCGCCGGATCGACTGCGGCAGGTCGTGGACCCGCGCCCACTTCCGGACGAACGAGACGGTCACCTCGCCCCCGGCACGCTCGACGGCCTCCTTGTACGAGCCGACGCCGCGGACGAGCGCCGCGCAGGCGGCCGCCCCACGGAGCATGAAGATGTTGTCCTCGTTCACCGCGCCCTCGGCGAACTGGCGGACGACGCGGGCGGCCTCCGCGACGCTCTCCGGGTCGTCGGGATCGAAGCCGACCGCCTCTCGCGCTCGCTCGCCGGTGATCGCCTCGTCGCCACGAACGACGGGCGTCCCGACCGGCGACCGTCGCTCGCTGGGTACGTCCCGGTCACGTCCCTCGGTCGTCATTGCTCACCCCTTCGTTCCCGCCGGCAAAAGTTCGTTCCCTCCCACGGGCGGTCGGAGCGGTCTCCCGACGGTCGCCCCGGGCCCGTGACCGCGGGCGAGGGGCGGACGGCCGTCCGTCTCACTCCTCACGGCGTTCCGAGAGGTGCTCCCAGATCTCGGTACAGCCCGCACCCACCGGCACGTCGCGGAGGTGCTCGTCGTACTCGTCGTCTCCCTCGTCCGCAGCGACGGTCTCCTCTCTCTCTTCGACACAGACGTCGGTCATCTGGTCCGCTCACCCTCGTAGAGTTCGGGTGCGACGTCCGCCGACGCGTGTTGTCTCCTCTCGTCTCCTCGTCGCCGTGTCATCGCCCGACGTTCGGCGCTCGTCCGGATAAGGCCGCCCTCGTTTACAATCGCTACCCCGTCTGCCGTCTCCCGGCGACCCTTGACGGTATCTACGTCACGTGTAGAGCGTTAAATCAACTCCCGTCGGGCGATCGGCCCCACGAGACGCGTCACCGGGGTCGGTGGGGGGTCCCCGGAGCGACGGGTTTTGATAGCTCGACCCGGTACTGGGCCCCATGACGGTCTCCGTACGGACGTTCGACGACGGGGCGTGGGTGAGCGTGGACAACGAGCGCGTCGTGGGCGTGAGCGAGCTCTGGCGGCTCTCGGGGTTCTGTTCCTGCGAGGTGGGCGACGTGATGCTCGAGGCGTTCGTCGAGGCCGACGCCGAGGGAGCGGAGGTCAGAGCGAGCGCGGTGGGCCGGTGTATCGCCTGTGGCGAGAGCGGGTCGATGGGCTGGCTCGCCGTCGGCCGGCTGGAGGAGGGCGAGTTCCGCAGGACGGATCCGAACGAGGTCCAGTCGCACACGACCGAGCCGTGAGCAAGCTTCGCCGGTAGGCGGGAGTCGCGGGGAATGGTGACGCGACGGCCGGAGGTATGAGGCGGTCTCTCCTGAGCAGACACATGCCGAGCGAGGTCGAGCAGTGGAAAGACGAGATCTACGGGACGGACATCAGAGGGCACATCGAACGGCTCGCCGAGGAGGGCTGGGAGTCGATCCCCGAGGACGAGACGGACGCCTGGTTCGAGCGCTTCAAGTGGTACGGGCTCTACCACCAGCGCGCCGGTCAGGAGAGCTACTTCATGATGCGGATCGGCCCGCCCGGCGGCGTGCTGAAGCCAGGGCAGTTCCGTGCGGTGGCCGAGATAGCGAAGGAGTTCTCGACCGGCCCCGCGGAGAACCCGATCTTCGGCAACGGCTGGTTGGACGTCACGACCCGACAGGCGATCCAACTGCACTGGATCAACTTGGAGGACGTCCCCGAGATATTCGAGCGCCTCGAGGAGTCGGGGCTCTCGACGATCCAGGCCTGCGGGGACTCCTGGCGGAACATCGTCGGCTGTCCGGTGGCCGGAAAGGACAGACACGAGTTCGTCGACGCGGGAGCGCTCGCAGACGACCTCCACGAGACGTTCAAAGGTAATTCGGAGCACTCGAACCTGCCCAGGAAGTGGAAGGTCTCGGTGACCGGCTGCCGCGAGGGCTGTGGCCAGGGCGACATCAACGACCTCGCGTTCGAGCCCGCGGAGAGGGAGCGAGAGGGCGAGACGGTTCGGGGGTACAACGTCCGCGTCGGCGGTGGCCTCGCGCGAAACGAGCCCCGGTTCGCGAAGGACATCGACGTCTTCACCACGCCCGAGGAGGCCGTCGACGTCGCCGCGGGGATCAGCGCGCTCTTCCGGGACCACGGCGACCGCGAGAACCGGTACAACGCGAGGATCAAGTTCCTGATGGACGAGTGGGGCCCCGAGAAGTTCCGCCGCGTGCTCCAA
>SKWB01000335.1 GCA_007129135.1 Halococcaceae archaeon
TCCGCCGTGTCGCGTTCAGCAGGTCTACGGGGCCAGCCATCTCTCTGGTGGAAGGGCCGTGAGTAGCTAACCGGTTTCGGTGTACCGTCCCAAGGGCGGAGCCCCCCGTCCGACGGTGGCAACCGGTGTTCGAGGCACTCCGGACGTACGTGATGGACGGTCGTTTGATAAAGCTCTTGACAACGAACTCGGTCGGGGACGGACCGAACCCGGAGCTTACCTCTCCCTCAGTCTCGCCCCTCGTCGTTTAGGTCGATGACGGCCCTCGATTCGCCCGGTCGGCGCAGCGTCCCGTCGAGGTAGCTCGCCAGACGGTCGAGGAACTCCCGGTCGACGTCGTCTTCGTGTGCGCGAACGAGGTCGATCCGGTCGTGAGCGGCCGTGTCGAACCCCCCGCGCATCACGAGCGAGAACAGCTCTCTCGGCGTGACCGGCTCCCCCTCCTCGAGCCTGGCCTCGACCCCGTCGAGGGGCTCGTCCACCGCGACGTCGACCTCGAACGTCACGTCGACCGAGACGGTCTCCCCGCGCTCGACGGCGGCGATCGCCTCCTCCGAACTGCGGACCGCGGGGACGAGCACGCGTTCGAAGTCGACGCCACACTGCCCCGTACCGATGTAGGTGAGCGCGATCGCCGCACGGAGGCCGTCCACGAACTCACCGTCCTCGCGGGCCCGCTCGAAGATCAGCCGCCTGTCCTTCGCCGAGAGGGTGTGTAACAGGAGGTCGAAGTCGAGGACCGCCTGGGTGACGCGGTCGCGGATACGCGCCTCGGCGTTGCGCTTCGACCCCTCGTGGCCGAACTCGCGCTCCCCGAGCAGGTACGCCCTGTCCGCCGGCGTGAGCACGCCCCGGTCACGGTCGACGTCGGTGTTCATCCACCGGGTGTAATCGGTATCCGGTTATACAACATTCGTTTCTATCCGAAGCCTCAATACCCCGTCGGCCGAACGCGAGGCAGTGACGCCGAGGAGCCTCCGCGGGACGGACCGACCGGCGGACGACGCGAGAGCAGTGACGGAAGGCGGGAGCGAGACCGGACCGTGAGCGGCGAGCTCGCCGAGCGGTACGCCGACTGGATCGTGAGCCACAGCGCGCTCGTCGTCGTCGCGCTGCTCGTGGTCACGGCCGCAGTCGCCGCGGGGGCGGCGGTCGGCGACACCGAGGACGGGGGGATCGGCGAGTTCGAGGTCGAGGGCGAGGAGGCCGACGCCACCGACTACATCGAGGAGAACTACGGGAGCGACGACCGCGTCATCGCCCAGATCGTCGTCCGCGACGAGGGCGGCGACGTGCTCACCCGCGAGTCGTTGCTCGACGGGCTCTACCTGCAACGGGACGCTCGCGCCAACGAGTCGGTCGACGCGACCATCGACGAGGACGGCTTCGTCGGCATCGAGAACGTCGTCGGCACCACGGCGTACGTCGAGGACCGGATCGAGGGGTTCGAAGAGCGCGGCGAGGAGCTCGGCGAACGCCAGGCCGAACTCGGGGCTCGGAGCGACGCGCTCGAGGACGGACTGAACGAGAGTCGCGAGATCCAGCGCGAGTACGAGGAGCTGAGCGCGAGGACCGACGAAGACGATCCCGGGTACCAGGAGCGCGCCGCCGAACTCGAAGCGGCGTTCGACGCGAGCGTCGAGAACGCCACGACGGCCGCCGAACTCGACGATGAGGGGGCCGCCGAGTACGAGGAACTCGCCCGCGAGGTGCGGGGGCTCGAATCGGTGCTGGTCGGGATCGAGCGAGCGAGCGACGACTTCTTGATACCCGAGGAGACCGCCGAGTACCAGGAGGTCGAGGACGTCATCGAGGGGGTCTACGCCGCCGGGACGATCGGACTGCTCGAAGCGGAGTTCGAGCAACTCGAGGACGACGCCGAGGCCCTGGAAGCGGACCGGGAGGCGTTCGAGGAGAGCGACGGGCCCACGCTCGAGGAGGCGATCGAAGCGCTCGAAGCGCGCTCCGACGCGGAGGTCGACGACCTCCTCGCGGACCTGCTCGACCACGACGAGGACGCCGGCGGCGAGGATCCGACCGAGTTCCTGCCGGCCGACTACGAGCCCGGCGAGACCGAGGCCGACTCGCGGGTCCTCTTCCTCTTCCAGGTCGACGACAGTGGTGAGGACGAAGAGCCCGAGGCCGCGTACGAGGCCCAGCTCGAGGTCGAATCCCTGTTCGAAGAACGCTTCGACGACGGCTTCGTCTTCGGCCAGGGGATCAGCGACGAGGCGTCGGCGAACGCCGTCGGGGACAGCTTCGGGATCATCACGCCGGTCGCACTCGTGCTCGTCCTCGGCGTGCTCGCGATCACCTACCGCGACCTCGTCGACGTGCTGCTGGGCGTGTTCGGGATCGGCGTCGTGCTGGCCTGGCTCGCCGGCCTGATGGGCTGGCTGGAGATCCCGATGAGCCAGCTCCTGATCGCGGTGCCGTTCCTCTTGATCGGGCTCGGGATCGACTACTCGCTGCACGTGGTGATGCGGTATCGCGAGGCCCGTGCGGGCGTGCTGGACGAGCCGGGACTCGAAAGCGACGGCGGCGCGGCTCCGGCCTCGGTCTCGCGGGGGATCCGCGGCGGGATGGCGCTCGGTCTCGGCGGGCTCGTCCTCGCGCTCGCGGCGACGACGTTCTCGACCGGCGTGGGCTTCCTCTCGAACGTCGTCAGCCCACTGCCGGCGATCCGGGACTTCGCGGTCCTCTCCGCGGGCGGCATCTTCGCGACGTTCGTCGCCTTCGGCGTGCTCGTGCCGGCGCTCAAGGTCGAGGTCGACGGCCTGCTCGAGAACCGGCTCGGGCGGGACCGTGCGAAGCCCCCGTTCGGGGTGACGCCGGGGCCGATCAACGCCGCGCTCTCGACCGGGGTTACGCTCGCACGTCGCGCGCCCGTCGGGGTGATCCTCCTCGCCGTCCTGCTCGCGAGCGCGGGCGCGTACGGCGCGACGGGGATCGACACGGAGTTCAACGAGGCCGACTTCCTGCCCGAGGACGCCCCCGAGTGGGCGAAGTCCCTGCCGGGGCCGCTCGCTGCAGGGACCTACACGATCGCCGACGACGCGGAGTACCTCGCGGAGAACTTCCAGGACCCCGACTCACAGTCGGAGATCCTGATACGCGGGGACGTGACCGACCCCGAGACGCTCGTGGCGATCGACGACGCCGTCTCCGGGGCGGGCAACGCGACGACCGAGGGGAACGGGACGATCGACGTCCGCTCGGACGGCTCACCAGCGATCGAGACGCCGCTCTCCGTGCTCGAGGAGGTCGCCGCCGAGGACGAGGAGGTCGCCGCGGCGCTCTCCGATCGCGATACGAACGGCGACGGCGTCCCCGACGAGGACGTAGAGGGACTCTACGACGTCCTCTTCGACGCCGACGAGGAGGCGGCGGCGTCGGTCATCGAACGGACCGACGACGGCGAGTACGAGTCGGCGCTCCTGCTCGTGAGCGTCCGCGGGGACGCGAGCGCCCAGAGCGTCGCCGAGGACGTCCGACCGATCGCCGACGCGATCGAGTCCGCTACGAGTGAGGTGAGCGCGGTCGCGACCGGCGGGCCCGTGACGAACGCGGCGATCCAGGACGCGCTGCTCGAGACGCTCGTCCAGGCGTTCGCGGTGACGCTGGTCGTGATCCTCGCGTTCCTCACGCTGCTCTACTGGGTGCGCCACCGGGCGGCCTCGCTCGGGGCGGTCACGCTCGCGCCGGTGGTCGTCGCGCTCGCGTGGCTGCTCGGGACGATGGCGGTCCTCGACATCCCGTTCAACAGCGAGACGGCGGTGATCACGAGCCTCGCGATCGGGCTGGGCGTCGACTACAGCATCCACGTCGGCGA
>SKWB01000283.1 GCA_007129135.1 Halococcaceae archaeon
CCCAGCATCAACAGCGCCGGCGTGACGAGAAACGACCCGCCCATCCCGAAGAAGCCGAAGAGTATCCCCACGACGAAGCCGAACGCGACGAACAGCACGAGGAGGTCGGGAGCGCTACCCATCGCCTCGAGGCTACCGGCGAACAGCGTCATCACCGCCGGCGATGGCCGCCAGCAGTCGCGGACCGACGAGTCGGGAGAGCCCGCCGTATCCCACGTAGAGGACGACTGCCTCGAACAGGACGACCCCGACGACGAACGCCGCCTGCGGGTCCCAGACGGGCCCCACAGTTCCGCTCACGCTCGTGCTCCCGTACCGCCGGTGGATGTGTGTCGAGTGTGCATTTCTGCTCACCACAGCTACCCGTCGACGGATGATAACGCTTGTGGGATTTCCATACAATATAATATTCCGATAACCCACTCACAGCCATCCGTACGTTATCAGTATCTATCCCGATTCGGGGACTAAAGGACTTGAAGCCGCTATTCGGGATATACTCACCGTCGATCGGTAGACCGGGGTCCACCGATCATAGTGTCCGTATCAGACAATACGGGGCGTGCGGTGCGGAGACCGCCGAACGGGTGGGACGGTGACGGGCTTCTCGTGCCTCCGAGTTCGTCACGGAGGGGCGGCGTTCCCCGCTCGCGGGGAGTGGATCCGAGAGGAGCGAGGATTGTACACGACGCACACAGTCCTTATACCGATGGCGTCCCTACCGGTGCCAACGATGTCGGATTCGATGGCGGAGATGCTTCGGCAGGACATGGAGTGTGAGGGGTTGCTCGAGTGTTTTCACGGGCTGAAGGCGCTCGACAGGGACTGTTTCCGCGTCCTCGTCGAGAGCGGGGAGCCGCTGACGATCGACGAGGTCGCGGCGGCGGTCGACCGCGAGCGCTCGACCGCCTACCGGGCGATCCAGCGGCTGCTAACCGCAGGCTTCATCCAGAAGGACCAGATCAACTACGAGCAGGGCGGCTACTACCACGTCTACCGCCCGACCGACCCCGAACGGGTCGCGACCGACATGCAGCGGCTGCTCAACGACTGGTACGCGAAGATGGGCCAGCTCATCCAGGAGTTCGAGGACAAGTACGGCGACCGGACCGGTCCCGAAGCCGTCGCGGAGAACTGAGAGTCGAAGGGGCCTGGATCGGTGGGTTCTTCGACCCGGTAGGCCATTACTCGGGGATCGGTTCGACGGCACGGACGAGCCGATAGAGCAGGTCGATCATGAGTGGGAAACCCCGCTACCGTGACGACCCGTACCGAAACGAGGAGGTCACCCAGGCACATCCCGTGGGCGACCGTCAGAAGCACCGAAAACGGGAACAGCGATGAGCGGTACCGACAGAACGAAGCTCCCTACCGGAAGAACCCTCACCAGTCGATGTGATCGGTTTCCCTACCTGCCACGGCCTCGGTCGCCACCGCCACCGGCCGCACGGTCGAACCCGGTCGCCTGTCCGTCCCGGCTCGGGTCCGCCGCACCGATCAGTTCGTCGTCCGCGACCCGAATGACCTGGACGTTCCCCTGGACCTCCTCGTCGCCCCAGACCAGCCCCCACTCCGAGGTCGTCTCGCGAGCGCTCTCCGGAACGCCCTCCTCGTAGTGGACCGGTGGGAGCGTGGACTTGAAGATGCTCGGCTCGACGATCGCGTCGAGCGGGTCGAGCTCGTAGACCATCGAGTGGAGGATCGCGTGTGCAGTTGCGGTGATGATACGGATGCCACCGGGCGAGCCTGCGGTGAGAACGGGGACGCCGTCTTCGAGGACCATCGAGGGGCTCATGCTGCTGAGCGGGCGCTTTCCGGGCTCGACCCGGTTCGGTCCCTCCGGCTCGGCGCTGAAGTCGGTCAGCTCGTTGTTGATCATGAAGCCCCTCCCCGGGACGACCTTGCCCGATCCCATGAACTGCTCGATTGTCGAGGTGTAGGAGACGGCGTTGCCCCATTGGTCGACCACCGAGAAGTGCGTCGTCGACCCCGACTGCATCGCGGTCGCGGGTGCGGTCGTCGAGGCCGAGGAGGCGACCGCGAGTGGATCGCCCGGTTGGGACTCCTCGTCGTTCTCGTAGTCGTAGACCGTCGAACCGATCTCGATCAGGTCCGCGCGGGACTGGAGGTACTCCTCGGAGAGGAGTTCGGCGAGCGGGACCTCGACGAACTCGGGGTCACCGAGGTACTCGTTTCGGTCGGCCCACGCGAGCGACTGCGCCTCGGCGAGGAGGTGGTACTTCTCCGGCGATCGGATCTCGTGGGCCTCGCCGCCGAGCAGTTCGAAGAGTTTGAGGATGTAGTAGACGATCGCCCCACCCGAACTGGGCGGGGGCTGGGAGACGATCTCGTAGCCGTACCACTCCTCCCTGACTGGCTCGTCGAACGTGACCTCGTACTCCGCGAGGTCTTCCTCGTCGACGACGCGGTCGGGTTCCCGCGCGTTGCGAGCGATCTCCGCCGCCAGATCCGCCGCGACCTCCCCCTCGTAGAACGCCTCGGCCCCCTCGCGCCGAATCCGGTCGAGCGTGTCGGCGAGGTCCGGATTCGTCATCGTATCGCCCTCCTCGTAGAGCGTCCCCCCGTCGTCGCTGAAGGTTTCGAGGGCCGCGTCGTTGAACTTCTCGGTGTTCTCGGCGATCTGCTCGGCGAGAAACGCGTCGACCGTGAACCCGTTCCGAGCCAACTCGATCGCCGGTCTGATCAGTCGCTGGCGCGGTCGGCTACCGTGGCGCTCGCAGGCGGCTTCGAGCCCCCGGACGGTACCCGGAACGCCCATCGCCTCGCCGGTCTGGATGCGCTCGGCGAACGGGACCTCCTCCCCGTCGTCGTCGAGGAACTGCTCGGCCTCGGCGTTCCGCGAGGCGCGCTCACGGCTGTTGACGATGTCGACCTCGCCCGAGTCGGCGTCGTAGATCACCATGAATCCGCCGCCGCCGATCCCGGAGCCGTGTGGCTGGGTCACGGTGAGGACGTACTGGAGCGCGATCGCGGCGTCGACCGCGTTGCCCCCTTCCCTGAGGATCGTCGCGGCGACGCCCGAGGCGATCGGGTCGACCGTCGATACCATCCCATCCGCGGCTCTGACCTCCCGCCCACAGGTGAACTGGGGCTGGTCGCAGCTGAACCCGGGGACGTCCGTGACGTCCTGATACTCCGCCTGCGCGGGTGAGGTGGCGAAGGCGAGTCCGCCGGCGGCCGCGCCGGTCATGGAGAGGAACCGGCGTCGGTTTACGGGGGATCGGCCAGCGGATCTCCCGGTCTGTGAACGATCGTCGTTTGAGTGAGTCTGTTTCGTCATCGTATCGTGGAACTCCCGGTAGAACGCTACAACCGGGTGGTCGCCCCACCCGCGTCACTCTGACGTGTGTAGCGGTAGGGATTCATCGCGACTAATCACAAGTGTATCGATAATTCCAATTAGATATACCTTGCTTTCGTAAACGAACCTACCACCGTAATAGAGTGGTGAGCCGCGTCTCGTAGTAGAGGAGCGCGATCCACCGCTCTGATGGGGCCTAGCGCGCTTCAGAAGGGGGGTCTCGGAAACATCGATCTCTCTCCTCTGTCCTCTCTCCTACCTATAGGTGGTGCATACCCCTTTGATTCGGTAGAAGGGTCCTGAGATACAACCGATGCAGTTATCATGTTCCTTAGAGTGTTATATCAGTATGCCACCGCACATCAAACGGCGTCGGTTCATCGCACTCAGCGGCGCCACTGGTCTCGCTAGCTTCGCGGGCTGCATCGGAGAGGACGCGACCGACGACGACGACGAGGCCGAACCCGACGACGACGCGGACGACGACGCCGAAGAGACCGACGAC
>SKWB01000347.1 GCA_007129135.1 Halococcaceae archaeon
CTGTGACGGAGGAGTCGTGAGTAACTCCGCTATTCAAGGGGTAGTCAAGACCCGACAGCGGTCGAACACCGACTCGGCCCACGTGATCGCCGCCCTCGAACGGGACCGAGCGTCCCGCCGGCCAGGTCGACGACGAGCTCGTCGCCTCGGTAGACCGCGAGCTGTGCGCCGTGGTGGGGGCCGAGTTCCAAGTGCTACTCGAAGAGCTGTTGGATCCGTTCGGTTCCATCAGCAACGAACGATCTGTCGCCACGATCCGACTCCTTCTGTGCGGCCGCCCTGGTTCCGAACGCGGCGCTCGTTCCGGCCGCGCTCAACGTGCCCAGGATCGCCCGGCGGGAGATCACACGTCGATCGTCTGCTATACGTTCGAACTGGTAGTGTCACGACTTAATAAGGTCGCTTGATATGTCAACATCGCCAGAGTCTGGTCAGATCGTACATCCACTATCCATCGCCTTCGATGATCCCAACCGCCCGTTCGGCGAGTTTCGGAACCTGCGTCTCCATACCCGGGTAGAGCGGGTCGTCGCTGTCGCCGTTTAGGTATCTGGAGAAGAACATCTCGCCGAGGCCGGCCATCTTGTAGACCGCGAGCGTCCGGTAGAACCGGTCGTGGTCGAACGCGTAGCCCGTCGCCGCCTCGTACCGTTCGACGAGTTCGTCCCTCGTCGGATAGCCCTCGCGGGCCATGAACGTCGGGTAGAGGTCGGGGATCGCCGGCGGCGGATCGTCTGGATCGTGCCAGAACGAGAGGGTCCAGCCGAGGTCGGTGAACGGATCGCCGAGCGCCGAGAGCTCCCAGTCCATCACGCCCGCGATCTCCGGCGGGGTTTCGGGACCGAAGAGCACGTTGTCGAGCTTGTAGTCGCCGTGGACGAGCGTCTGCGGGTACTCCGCGGGGACGTTCGCCGCCAGCCACTCGCCCACCCGATCGAGCTCGGGTACCTCGCGGACCTCGCCGGTCGTTCCCGTGGCCCAGTCGATCTGTTTCCCCCAGCGCTCGACCTGGCGCTCGGTGAAGCCCGCGGGACGGCCGAACTCGGTCAGGCCGACGGCCTCTACGTCGACCGAGTGGATCGCCGCCAGCGTCTCCACCAGTTCCGTGCCGATCCGGTCACGGTGCTCGGGAACAGCGAACCGTTCTGGCTCCTCGCCCCGGATCACGTCACCGGCGAGCCGTTCCATCAGGTAGAACTCGCCGCCGATCACCGACTCGTCCTCGCAGGCGAGGACGGTCTCGGGCAGCGGGACGTCCGTCCCCTGGAGCGCGTCCATCACGCGGTACTCCCGGAGGACGTCGTGGGCGGTCTCGGCCGTCTCGCCCGGCGGGGGTCGCCGGAGCACCAGGTCGCGCTCGCCCCAGGTGAGAAAGAGCGTCTCGTTCGAGTGGCCCTCCGGGTGGCGTTCGACGGCGAACTGCTCTGGAGAACCGATTTCGGCCTCGAGGTACGATCGGAGCGCGTCCTCGTCGACCAGCCGGTCGAGGTACGATCGGTCGCTCACGGTTCGGCCACCCCGTGGTCCACCGAGGGCTCGTCGGCGTCCGTCCCTAACATTGTTAACCGTATTGGGGGGCTACCACGAAAAGATACGGGTTCGTCGCTCTTCGAGCGGGAGTCGGGGATACGTTTTTACCATCGTTACCGAAGGGTAGACCATGGAGTACCACGACTCGGAGCGGGCGAGCGAACTCGCCGCGGAGATCCGGGCGTTCGTCGACGAGGTCGTCCTCCCGGTCGAGCGCGAGTGGCTCGGGAACGGCCCGGTCGAGGAGGGCGTGATCGCCGATCTCAGGGAGGAGGCGCGCGAACGTGGGGTCTACGGACCACAGCTCCCCGAGGCGTACGGCGGGCTCGGCTTCGGGTTCAGGGACCTGCTCCCGACGTTCGAGCAGGCCGGCCGTAGCCTGCTCGCACAGGCTTCCCTCCGGGTCGACGCCCCCGACGAGGGGAACATGCACCTGCTCGACCTCGTAGGGACCGGAGAGCAGAAGGATCGGTGGCTTCGTCCACTGGCCAAGGGCGAGATACACTCTGCGTTCTCGATGACCGAGCCGATGCAGGGCGGCGGGTCGGACCCGAAGATGCTCCGGACCGAGGCCAGAAAAGAGGGCGACGAGTGGGTGATCGACGGTCACAAGTGGTGGACGACGCAGGGCAGCGAGGCCGACGTGCTCATCGTCTTCGCCCGTACGGACCACGAGGCCCACCCCTACGAGGGCTGTTCGACGTTCCTCGTACCGGCCGACGCCGACGGCGTGGAGATCGTTCGCGACATCCCGCACGTCGGGGAGAAACTGCTGGGGACGAGCCACGCGGAGATCAGCTACGAGGGGGTTCGAGTGCCCGAGGAGAACGTCCTCGGCGAGCTCCACGACGGCTTCGGGCTGGTCCAGCGCAGACTCGGCCCCGCCCGGCTCACCCACTGTATGCGCTACTCGGGGATGGCCGAACGCGCCCTGGAGGTGGCGAAGGCGTACGCGAGCGAGCGCGAGGCGTTCGGGGAGCGACTGGCAGAGAAGCAGTCCGCGCGGTTCGCGGTCGCCGAGGCAGAGACTCGGTTACACGCGGTCCGGACGATGGTGCGCCACGCCGCCCGGGAGATAGAGGGAGGCAGCGAGGCGCGGATCGAAGTGGCGATGTGCAAGTCCTACGCTGCGGAGGCGGTACAGGAGGCGATCGACACCGCCGTCCAGCTCTGCGGTGGTGCGGGGATCTCGCGGGATTTACCCCTAGGGGACTTCTACGAGTCGGTGAGGCAGTTCCGGATCATCGACGGGGCCGACGAGGTGCACAAGCGGTCGATCGCCCGGGAGGCGTTCTCCGAGGTGGACGCGAGCGAACTCGGTGGGCTCGTTCGGTACGACGAGCCGAACTGGTGAATCGGTCGCGACGGCGAGCCGAGTCGGTAGAGATCACCGATCCCGAACGAGGTTGAGGCTGTCGAACAGTTCGGGATCGGTCCCGAACTTGAGCACGTTCGTGACGACCGAGTTCCGGAGGTTGTTGACGAGCCGGCCGTGTTCCTTGTAGAACTCGTGGATCCACCGCGACTCCTGCTCTCGGTTCTCGAACATCATGATCGTCTTCCACTGGTACTCGCCGTCCGAGAGGAAGTACATGAAGGTGTGTTCGTCCGCGCGGATCTCCTCCATGGCGACCCGCCAGGACTCGGCGAAGTGTTCGGGGTCGAACTGGAACTCGAACAGCGAGAAGAGCAGGTACTCCTCGTTCGGGATGATCGCCTCGCGGAAGACCCCATCCCTGCGCATCTTCCGGATCGACTCGCTGATCGTGACGTGAGAGACCTCGATGCCGTGGTCGTCGGCGAGGATGGCCCGGAGCTCTCGCGAGGAGAGCTGTGGATCCCGCGTCAGCTCTTTGAGGATGATCACGTCGCGCTGTTTGAACTCCCAGTCGGGGATCGGCTTGCTCTCGGTCATCTAGGAGAATCGAGAATCACGGACCACAAGTAACCTCCGGGCGACCGAGCGGGAGATCGAGAGGTCGTCTCACGGGCGTCGAACGACCGAGAACCCGGATCGAGAGGCTACTCCTCGTCTCCATCGCGGACGAACGCCTCTAGCTCCTCACCGGTCACGTCGACGCCCTGGCGGGCGAAGAACGCGGCGACGTTCTCGCAGTCCCGGGCGAGGAACTCGTCCGACCGGGGGTGGTGAACGGTGACGGCCTGGCCCATGTCGAGGACGACGAGCTGGTCCTCGTGGACGACGACGTTGTACTCCGAGAGGTCGCCGTGGACGATCCCCGCGCCGTAGAGCCTGCGCATGTACTCCCGCAACACCTCGTAGGCGA
>SKWB01000126.1 GCA_007129135.1 Halococcaceae archaeon
ACGCTTCGGCGTGGACGAACTGACCGACGAGGAGACGGAGCACCTCAACCGCGTCTGGCACCGACTCGACCCCTGGCCGGACGCGATTCCCGGCCTCACCCGGCTCCGTTCGGACTACGTGATCGCGCCGCTGTCGAACGGTCACGTGCGGCTGCTCACGAACATGGCCAAGCGGGCGGGCATCCCGTGGGACCTGATCCTCTCGGCCGAACTCTCGGGACACTACAAACCGGACGAGGAGACCTACCTGACCGCCGTCGACTATCTGGACCTCCGGCCGGAGGAGGTGATGATGGTCGCGGCTCACGAACGGGACCTCGACGCGAGCCGTGAGGTGGGCCTCCGGACCGCGTACGTTCACCGGCCGCTGGAACGGGGTCCCGACCGGGCCGAGGAGGTCGAGAGACCCGCCGAATCGGCATACGACGTCCTAGCCGAGGACTTCGTCGACCTCGCGGACCGGCTCGGTTCGGAGCACCTGATCTGAGAGGGGTCGTCGGAGGAACCCGTCGTTTCTCGACCGCGAATCGAACGGCACCGGTGGTGTGTAGGGCCGAGAGGGACGATCGGCTCCGGATCCACTCGAAGCAGGTTCACCCGAGCGGCCGCTCTGGAACTATCGTGCTGGATCAGGATCGTCAGGTGTGAGTCGCGAGCGGAATGCGGCCGCTGGGCTCTCGGGTCGGAGGCTCGCGGTCGTGAGGATTCGAAACTCGGAGGGAGTAGTCCTGCCTGGATTCGAACCAGGGTCCTTGCCTCCAGAGGGCAAGAGGATTGGCCGCTACCCCACAGGACTTCACCAGTCCGTACCTGTCCTCGCCACTTATGCCTGTCGAACCGCCTTACTGGCCCACCGAGACCTCCGCCTCGAGTTCGTCGAACAGCGCCTCGACACGGCCCTCGATCTCGTCTCTGATCTCCCTCACTCCAGCCTCGTCCTTCCCGTCGGGGTCGGTGAGATCCCAGTCCCGTACGTCCACGTCGGCGTCCAGGCTGAGCGTCGAGCAGCCCATCGTCGCGACCACGTCACAGGAAGCGAGTTCCTCGTCCGTGACCTCCTTCGGCACCCGCCCCGAGAGGTCGATCCCGACCTCGGACATCGTCTCGACGACCTCCGGGTGGACGTGATCCGCGGGGAGCGTTCCACCCGTGAGGACCTCCACGTCGACACCTCTCCGCTCGGCTTCCCGTTCGGCGAAGGCGGCGGACATCTGGCTCCGCCCGGCGTTCTGCACGCAGACGAACCCGAGTTTCGGACGCCCGTCGGTCGTGGGCTTGCTCATACCGGACGTACCCACGCGATCCACAAAACAGCACCGGTGGAAACGCCGATTTTCGGCGATAGAACTCTCCTTAGGCGTGTATAGCGCTATATACGGTCGTCGGCCTCCACGGCGAAACCGACACCGCCATGAGCCGACGGGGTGAGCGTCGCGTATGTACGTCGGACGGTTCATCGTCGTCGCGCCCTCGCTCGCGGGCTACCGCGTCTCCTCCCGGTCGTTTCCCGACCGCCGGGTGATCGAACGAGACGGGACGCTCACGGTCGCGCCGACGCCGGATGCCGAGGAGACCGACAACCCCTACGTCTCGTACAACTGCGCGCGGTTCGTCTCGCCCGGTGAGCCCGAGAGTGAGCCGACGGAGGCGGATTGCGCGGTGATCGGCAACGGCTCGCAGGTCGATCCGATCGCGGAGAAGCTCGCCTCGGGCTACCCCGCCCGCGACGCGCTCGCGACGGCGCTGCTGGCGCTGGATTACGAGAAGGACGCGTACGACACGCCGCGGATCGCTGGCGTGCTCGACTCCGCGGAGGGCGAGCCGGTCGCGACGATCGGGATCGTCCGGAGGGACGCACTGCTGATCGAGGAGGTGGACGAGCCGACGCTCGTCGCGACCTACGAGCGTGACACGCCCGAGGCGTTCTCGCTCGACGCGGCGAGCGCGGAGGGGGTCGCGGACGAGCTCTACGACCACCACTTCGAGCACGCGGTCTGTGCGGCGGCTGTCGAGCGGACGGGCGCGGGCTTCGAGGTGGCGATCGAGAACGGCGGTCGGTAAGACCGCGCCGAGGAGTGAAGGGGCTCGCGGCGTTCGCTTCGAGTATGCGCGTGGGAGCCATCTCGGACGTACACGGGAACCGGGTCGCTCTGGCGGCCGTCCTCAGCGACATGCCCGCGGTCGACCTGCTCGTCTGTGCGGGCGACGTCGTCGGTTACAACCCCTGGCCGGCCGAGTGCGTCGAGGAGATCCGCTCTCGGGAGATCCCGACCGTGATGGGCAACCACGACCGCGCGGTGGTCGAGGGGAGCGGGTTCTGGGGCAACGAGATGGCCGATGCGGGGGTGCAGTACGCGATCGACCGACTAGCGGAGAGTCAGCGGGAGTGGCTCGCCGGGCTCCCCGAGCGGCTGACGGTCGCTGACGGGCGGGTGAAGCTCGTCCACGGCCACCCCGACGACCCGGACCGCTACACCTACCCGGAGTCGTTCTCCGCTTCGATGCTCGGCGACGAGGAGCTGCTCGTCCTCGGTCACACCCACGTCCAGGGTCATCGGCTCACGGGGGAGGGGATCGTCTGCAACCCGGGGAGCGTCGGCCAGCCTCGCGACGGCGACCCGCGGGCGGCCTACGCGGTCGTGGACCTCGGTACGGAGTCGGTCGAAGAACGCCGGGTCGAGTACGACGTCGACGCCGTGGTGGAGGCGATCGAGGAGGTAGGGTTGCCGACGAGAACCGGCGAGCGGCTCTCCCGGGGGAACTGATCAGAACGCGTCCTGGATGATCGAGAGGGCGTCCTCGCGGTCGCTCCAGTCGACGAAGATGGCGACGCTCGTCGCGCTCGTGATCACGTCGTGGATCGTGATGTGGGCGTCTGCGAGCGGGTCGACGATCCCCTGTATGACGCCGGGCTGGTTGGGGAGTTCGCCGCCGGTCACTCTGACCACCGCGATCTCGTCCTCGACGGTGACGCTCGAGAGGAGGTCGTCCGCGACGACCGAGTCGTGGAGCACCGCCTCGGCGTGCTCGGCTCTGTCCTCGTCGACGTAGAAGGTGACCGAGTCCATCCCGCTCGCGACCGCGTCGATGTTGATCTCGCTGTCGGCGAGCGCGTTCGAGAGTTCGGCGAGGATCCCGTAGCGGTTCCTGATCGCGCGGCCCGCGACCGTAATGCAGGAGAGCTGCTCCTCGCGCATGTCGATCAGGTTGCGGAACTCCCCCTCGATGCTCGTCCCCCCGGTCAGGAGATCGCCGTGTTGGTAGTGGACCACCCGGACGTCCATCCGGCCGTCCTTGTAGCCGAGCGCAGAGGGTGCGACGACCTCCGCGCCACGGAACGAGAGGCTCCGGAGCTCGTCGACGCTAATCTCGCCGACGTTTCTGGCACCCTCGACCACCGAGGGGTCGCCCGTCATGACGCCCTCGACGTCGGTGACGATCACGACCTGGTCGGCGTCCATGTACTGGCCGAGCATCACGGCGGTGGTGTCGGACCCGCCCCGGCCGAGCGTCGTGACCGTCCCGTCTCTCGTCTCCGCGAGGAAGCCCGTGATCACCGGGACGACCTCGTCCAGTCGGGCGGCGAGCGCTTCGGCGCGCCGGGTGGTCTCCTCGACGTCGACCTCGCCGTGCTCGTCGGTGACGACCGGCCAGTCGGGGTGACCCGGTTCGACGAAGACGGCCTCGACGCCGCGGGCGGCGAGCGCCGCCTTCAGCATCCGGACCGAGGTCCGCTCGCCCATGCTAACGATCTCCGCCCGGTCGGGGTCGGCCGCGTCGAACGTGATCTCCGAGAGGAGGTCGTCGGTCGTCGACCCCATCGCGCTCGCGACGACCGCGATCTCGTGGCCCTCCTCCGACGCCGCGGTCACCGAGTCGGCCGCCCGCTCGATCCGATCGCCGCTCCCGAGGCTCGTCCCCCCGAACTTCGCTACGACCCGCATCGGCTCCCTCCGGTGAGACCGCGTACAGACATGGCGTAGCCTACCCACAGGTGCTAAATAACCCTGTCCATGGGGACCGATCCACCGACAGCGGTAAGCTTCTCGGGGTTCAGAGGTGAAAGAAGCTATGAGCTGGACGGGACGGGCTCCCACGCCCACGGCGGCCGACGACCGACGATGAACGGAGAGGACCGGTTTCGCGTCGTCGTCCTCGGTGACGACGACCTCGCGGCGACGCTCGACGGGACGGTCGACGCCGTCGTCGAGGCGGGCGATCCGAGCGCCGTCGGCGACGACGTGGCCTGCGTCGTGCTCGTCGACGGGGGTCGTGAGGGGCGAGCGGAGGAGCTCTCGAGCGGGATCGGCGAGAGCGCGCTGCTCGTCGTCACCGACGATCCGGAGCCGGCCATCGACGCCGGTGCGGACGAGGTCGCACCCCGTGGCTCGATCCCCGTCCTCGTCAATCGGCTCGAGCGCCTCCTCGCCCATCGACGGCTCGAACACGAGCGGGAGGCGAGCAGGGGCGATCACGAGCGGCTCGCCGAGGCGCTCCCGATCGGGATGATCCACCACGGACGGGACGGTGAGATCCGGTTCGCGAACCGGCGGGCACGGGAGCTGCTCGGCCGACCGATCGAGGAGATCACCGCGCTCTCGTACGACGCCGAGGAGTGGGGCCTCTCCGACCCCGACGGAAACCCCCACTCAGTCGACGACCTCCCGTTCGCGCGGGTGATCTCTGGCGAGTCCCGGATCGAGAACCACGAGGTGTCCGTCGAGCGGCCGGATGGGAGCCGTGTCAGCCTCTCGGTGAACGCCGCGCCCGTCCCCCTCTCCAAGGGGACCGACGGCGTCCTCGTCGCGTTCGAGGACCTCACCGAGCGTGTCCGTCTGGAGACCGAGCTCGAATCCCTGCTCGGGCGGGTCACGGACGCCTTCTTCGGGCTCGACGACCGGTGGCGCTTCACGTACGTCAACGATCGGGCAAGAGAGCAGATCGAGCCGGAGAACCAGGACCTCGTCGGGGAGGTCGTCTGGGAGCTGTTTCCCGACGCCGTCGGAACGGCGTTCGAGACCGAGTACCGACGGGCGATGAGGACCGGCGAGCCGACGACGTTCGTCGAGTACTACCCCGCCCCCCTCGACGCCTGGTTCGAGGTGAACGCCTACCCCGACGAGACCGGGCTCTCGGTCTACTTCCGCGACGTCACCGAGCGGGTCGAACGCTCGCGCGAACTCGAACGGTACGCGACCGCCATCGAGACGCTGCCGACCGGGGTCCTGATCTTCGACCGCGAGGGCGTCGTCTTCGCGAACGACCAGGCAGAGGAGATACTCGGCCGGTCCGCCGACGAGATGAGCTCCCTCTCTCACGACGCCGCGGAGTGGGAGATCAGGACGTTCGGGGGCGAGGAGCTCCCCTCGGACCGCCTCCCAGTCGAACGCGTGTTCGAGAGCGGGGACGCGCTGTTCGACGAGGAGCACACCGTGAACCGGCCGGACGGGTCGACCACCTATCTCTCGGTCAACGCCGCCCCCCGCGGGCCCGGGGAGACCGTCGAGGAGGTGACCGTGACGCTCACCGACGTGACCGAGCAGATCCGGCTGGAGAACGAACTCGCCGCCGTCTTCTCTCGCGTCTCCGACGCCGTCTTCGCGCTCGACGACGAGTGGCGGTTCACCTACGCCAACGACCACGCGACGGAGCTGTTCGGTGCCGACGGGGAGCTCCTCGGCCGCCCGCTCACCGAAGCGGCCCCCGAGTTCGAGGACTCGGCCGCCTCCGAGTCGTTCTCACGGGCGATGGAGACACAGGAGTCGGTGGGTTTCGAGTGGCACCGCCGCGAACGCGGCCGATGGTTCGAGGTGAGTGCATACCCCGGCGAGACGGGCCTCTCGGTCTACGTCGCGGACGTCACGGAACGAAAACGGTTCGAGCGGACGCTGACGGCGCTCTACGAGATGACGAGCGACCTGCTCTACGCGGAGACGATGGTCGCCGTCTTCTCGCTGGCGACCGAGGCGGCGACCGACGTGATCGGCCTCGACGAGTTCGAGATATCCCGGTTCGATCCCGCCGAGAACGCCCTCTACCCGGTCTCGGACGAGCGCGGCGCTGGTCGGGCGGACAGGCGCATCTGGCGGGCGTTTTTGACCGGGGAGTCACTAGTCGTCGACGAGGGGGATCGGTCGACGTCGATCGTCCCGATCGGCCGTCACGGCGTCGTCGTCGCGTCGGTGGAGGACGCGGGAGACCCGAGCGTCACGCTCCTCGAACTGCTGGCGGAGACGACGAACGCGGCGCTCGATCGCGTCGAGAGGGAGACCGCGCTCAGAGAGCGCGACGAAGCGCTCCGTCGGCGAACGGAACGCCTCGAACGGCTGAACCACAGGGTCGAGACGATGCGGGAGATCGGGGCGGCGCTGCTCGGTGCCGACACGAGAGAGCAGATCGAGCGGGCCGTCCCCGAACGCCTCGTCGCCGCCGGGTTCCCGCTCGCCTGGATCGGCCGCGTCGACCGCGACGGCGGCGTCGAGGTCGATCACTGGGCTGGCGAGAGCCGCGAGTATCTCGACCGTCTGGAGGCCGCCGGGCGTTCCGACGAGCCGTCGCACCGAGCGGCCACCGAGCGGGAGGTCGTGGTCGTCTCGAACGTCTCCTCGAGGCTCCACACCGAGTCCTGGCGGGCTGAGGCGCTCGCTCAGGGCTACCAGTCGGTCCTCTCCGTGCCCCTCTCGCACGACGGTGTCACCTACGGGGTAGTGAGCGTCTACGCCGACCACCCGAGGGCGTTCGACGAGCAGAGCGAGGCCGCGTTCGCGGAACTCGGTGACGACGTCGCGTACGCCATCGCCGCCGTCGAGACCAGACGGGCCCTGCTCTCGGATCGGGTGGTCGAACTGGACCTCCGTCTCCACGGCGTCGAGTGTCCCCTCGGGGACGTCGCCATCGCCGCGGGCTGTCCCGTCGAGTACGTCGAGAGCAGGCTCACTCCCGACGGGACCACCCACCTCACGGTCGTCGCGGAGCGCGTTCCCGAGGACGGGTTCCGGAGCCGACTCGAAGGGACACCGGGGATCGAAACCGTCGGTCCACCCACCGGAGACCGCTCGTTCGACGTGGTCACGACCCGTCCAGTGCTCGCCACGCGTCTCGCCGGCTTCGGTGCCCGACCGAGGCGGCTACGCACCGATCCGGACGGCGAGATGCGGGCGGTCGTCGAACTCGCACCCGGAACGGACGTCCGCTCGTTCGTCGAGCACCTCCGGACGGTCCACCCCGACGTCGACCTCCACGCCCGACGTGAGGCCGAGAGAGCCGGGATGACGAACGGGTCGGAGCCCCTCGCGCCGCTCACCGACCGACAGCGGGAGATCCTCACGACGGCCTATCGGGAGGGCTACTTCGAGTGGCCCCGCGAACGGTCCGGTCAGGACCTGGCGGCCGACCTCGGTATCTCCCAGCCGACGTTCCACCGCCACCTCCGGGTCGGAAGCCGCCGCCTGCTCGACGACCTCATCGACGGCGAGCGCGACTCCGAGCCGACTGACTAATTATATAGTGTCGGGGTGGTCCCTCGGGCTAGTAGTATATCACCGACACTGAACCGCGACGCCGGTCTACTGGAGCTATGAGTTCGGCTCCCATCGAACGAGACGTCGGGACGGAGGACATCTGTACGGTCGTGGTGAGCGCGGTCGCGGAGGCGAACGGGATCCACCCGCTCGACCTCGAACCGAAGCTCTACGACGTGATCGAACCCGACGCCCTCACGGACCTCTGTTCGCCGCACGGCTCCCCGCCGCGCTCGATGGTGATCAGGTTCACGATGGCCGGCTGTTCGGTCACGGTCCACGGCGACGGCCGCGTCGTCGTCACGCCCGAGACCGGGCCCGAGGACTCGGTCAGCGCCGACTTCCGCGAGCGATGACCCCAGGGACCGAGCGCGTCGCCGAGGCGACCGCCAGAGCCGATCGCTGTAGCGAGTGTGGTGGGCCGATCGAGACGACCGACTGGCATCCGGTGACGACCCGGGTCGACGAGGAGGGCTCGGTGGACCTCTACGTGTTCTGTAGCTGGCGCTGTCGGGATCGGTTCGAGGAGCGTTAGCCGAACGAGCGAGCCGTGACCGAGAGGGTATCGAGGTCGAGGATCACCGCGTAGGCGACGTCGGGCTGGATGTTCACGCTCCGCTGAAACTCCGTCTGTGCCTGCCAGCACGCGCTGTTGACGATTCGCACCCCGTGGTACTCCCCCACGCCGAGTTTGTGGACGTGACCGGCGTGGAAGACGTCGGGTACCTCCCCTATCACGAGGTAGTCCCGCTCCTCGGGGGCGATCCGAATTCGTCCGCCGTACTGCGGGGCGACGTGGCGTTTCTTCAACAGCTGTGTCATCGTCCGCTCGATCGCGTCGTAGCTCGCCTTCGACTCGGGGAGTTCGGCGTTCACCTCGTCGAAGGAGGTCCCGTGGTACATCAGCACCGAGACGCCCTCGATCGTGACGAGCGAGGGGTTGCCCGTGACCCGCGCGTCGTGAGCCGACATGATCCCCCTGAGTTCGTCGTCGAAGCCCGGCTGTGGCTCCGCGAGACGAACCGCGTCGTGGTTGCCCGGGATCATCACGATCTCCAAGTCGCCGGGCACCGCCTTCAGGTGCTCTGCGAACCGCTCGTACTGCTCGTAGATGTCGACGATGGTGAGTTCGGCGTCCTGGTTCGGGTAGACGCCGACGCCCTCGACCATGTCCCCCGCGATCAGGAGGTACTCGACGTTCGCTGCTTCCTCGGTGTGGAGCCAGTCGGCGAACCGCTCCCACGCCTCCTCGACGAACTCCTGGCTCCCGACGTGGACGTCGCTCACGAGCGCGGCCTGGACGTGCCTGTCGGCCGTGTTCGGCCGGTTGGTCCTCGGGACCTCGGGGAAGTGGATCTCGTCGGTGAAGACGATCCCCGCGTCGTCTGAGAGCGTTCCCCTGACCGCGATCACCTCGTCGCAGAGCAGCTCCCCGACGAGGTCGGCGATCTCCCTGTCCTTCATCACCAGGCAGGGGAACCGTCCGGTCGTGTCCTCCAGTTCGATCAGCCAGTGGCCGTTCGCGGTCGAGCGGATGTCGTTGACCATCCCCACGAGGTCGACGTCGCTCCCGCCGGGCATCCCGCGTACCGCACGCATCGGCCGGTGGTTCACCCGCCCGCGCAGCATCGCTGAGAGCCGTTCGTAGCGGTCGCGAAAGAGCGAGACGAACTGCTTGTACTCGCCCGTGCCCGTGCTCCGTCCGGTGATGTCGCCGGTGATCTCGATCGGGTCGGTGGGTCTCGTCGCCAGCTCCCCGTCCGCTCCCGGTTCGAGCGCCGTTCCGTCGTCCGAGCCTGGGGGAGTCACCGAAGACCCCTTCGTTTCCACTGGAGCGTTTTCCGCTCCATCGGGCGGTTTCGGGTCCGGTGTTCCAGTGGAAACGGAGGGGTCCCCGTTCGACGGCGGCGAGGACGACGACCGACCTTTCACATCGAGGACGGACCGGACGTGCTCGCCGGTGAGGACCAGCGTCCCCTCCGGGAGGCTCTCGGTGACTCGCTCGACCGTCTCGTCGAACTCCTCGACCTCCGCGAGCAGCGTGAGCGCCTCTCGGTCGACGTTGATCCCACGGCTGGCGAGCGCCCTGAGAACCCGGCGGTCCGCCTCGTCTGACACGCCCCGAGTTCCCCCCGGTGAGAGAAAAGCGTGGCGGAACCCAGAAGGTTCAAACGCGGACCCGTGTAATGGGAGTCGATGAGTGGCCCCGAGGACGGCCCCCGAGACGGCGGCGGGTCGTCGCCACCGAACCGATCCGATACCGCCACCACCGGGACCCCGGGTGAGGAGCGCCCGGAGTCCCCTCGGGAGTGGGCCCACTGGGCGTGGACGGTCGACCACGGCTGGGTGATGGTCGGGAGGGAGATCGCGATCAGCGCGAGCGTCGTCCTCCTGATCGGTCTGTTGCTCTTCGGCGTTGCCGGCGTCTGGCCGCCGATGGTCGCGATCGAGAGCGGTTCGATGAGCCCGAACATGCACCAGAACGACCTCGTGTTCATCACCGCGCCCGACCGCTTCGCGAACGACGCCTCCATCGAGGGTACGGGGATCGTCCCCGCCGACGAGGCCGAAGAGGAGAGTTACAGCAAGTTCGGCGAGGCCGGCGACGTGATCGTCTTCACCCCCAACGGCAACGACCATCGCACGCCGATCATCCACCGTGCCGAACTCTGGGTCGAAGAGGGCGAGGACTGGTACGACCGGGCCGATCCCGAGGCGATAGGCACCGCGGAGAGCTGTGACGAGCTACAGAACTGTCCCGCGCCCCACGACGGCTTCATCACCAAGGGCGACAACGAGGTGACGAACACCCAGTACGATCAGGTCCGCGGCCAGAGCGAACCCGTCAAGCCCGAGTGGGTGATCGGCACCGCCGAACTCCGGGTCCCCTATCTCGGCTGGGTGCGCCTCCAGCTCGCCGAACTGACCTCGCCGGGCACGGTGACCGTCGAAACCCTCTCGGAACCGAGGACGTCCCCCGATCCCGTCGCGCCGGTCGAGCCAGTACGCGCGACCGACGCATCCGGGGTCGACCGAGCCGGAACAGACCGCTGTCTCCTCGCGTAGGGAGTCGCGAGCACGGAGTGTTTCTACAACGAGATGCGTCCCCAACCGGCGTCTCGTCTGTGGTGCGTGGGTGACAGGGATCCGACGACGTGACGGTCGGCCGACCGACACCCGACCCTCAATTGTCGAATCGCGCCTGAACGAACGGCTGGACGTCCTCGATATCCCCGAGCCGTGAGTCGGCCATCAACACCGCCTCGGTCTCGTCGATCGGGACCGAGAGGGTGATCTCCTTCGTCCGACCGTAGCGACCCTTGCTCACGACCGAGGCGTTCGCGATGCCGAGCATGTCGAGTTCGCTGATCAGGTCCGTCACCCGGCGCTGGGTGAGCGGGTCGGCGTCGATCTCCCCGCAGAGCCGTTTGTAGATGTTGTAGACTTCGCCGGTGTTGATCGTGTGAATCCCGTTCTTCTCCAGGAGGATAATCGCGAAGAGGACGAGCTTCGACTGTGTGGGAAGCGTCCGAACGACCTCGACGACCCTGTCGAGTTCGATCTTGTCCTGTGCCTGCCGGACGTGTTCCTCGTCGACCTCGCCGAGCCCTTCCCGTTCGGCGAGTTCGCCCGCGGTGCGAAGCAGGTCGAGCGCCCGGCGGGCGTCGCCGTGTTCCTGGGCGGCGAACGCCGCACAGAGCGGGATGACGTCTTCCGTGAGCGCGTCGGGTTCGAACGCGATCTCGGCACGGTGCTGGAGGATGTCACGGAGCTGCGTCGCGTCGTAGGGCGGGAAGACGATCTCCTCCTCGCCCAGACTCGATTTCACCCGGGGGTCGAGGAAGTCGGTGAACTTGAGATCGTTCGAGATGCCGATGATCGACACGCGCGAGTTCTCGAGTTCGCTGTTCATCCGGGAGAGGTTGTAGAGCGTGTCGTCGCCGGACTTCTCGACGAGTTTGTCGATCTCGTCGAGCATGATCACGACGACACGCTCTCTGTGATCGACCGCGTCGAAGAACTCTTGATAAACCCGGTCCGTCGGCCAGCCGGTCATCGGAACGGCCTCCATCCCCTCTAGCTCCCCCTCGAGCGTCTCGATCCGGTCGTCGACCGCCGAGACCGTCTCGAACGGGGTCTCCGCGAGCGAGTCGCGCTCCTCCCGTACGTCCTCGGCGAGCGTTCGAAGCCGGTCGAGGCCGCGTTCGACCCCTCGCTCGTTCGCCTCGATGAACTTGTTTCCGAGCTGTGCCAGCACCCGGTACTGGGTGTCGGTCACCTCGCAGTTGATGTACTCGACCTCACAGGGGACGTCGTACTTCTTCGAGGTCTGTTCGAGCTCCTGGCTGACGAACTTCGCGCTCGCGGTCTTCCCGGTGCCGGTCTTGCCGTAGATGAGGATGTTCGAGGGGGTCTCACCCCGGAGGGCGGCGACGAGGATCGTCGCCATCTTGCTGATCTGATCGGAGCGGTGGGGGAGTTCGTGGGGGGTGTAGGAGGGGCGAAGCACCTCCTTGTTCTCGAAGATCGGCTCCCCGCTCATCAGGTCGTCGAACAGTCCCTGGCTGGTCCCCTCGTCCTCGAGTACCTCCTCGATCTCGACGTCGAACGACCAGTCGTCGCCCGTCGCTCGACGCCCCCTGCCGTTCGTCCCTGATTCGTTGTCGCCCGTCATAGATGCAAGTGAACCCCCCTATTTCGAGTGGAATCCTCAGCCGCGGTACGTGGGTTCGGGGCCTACAGCCCCTCTATCGCCATAATTCCACGCGGAGAGCGGTGAGAATCGTGTACTTGAAGCAGACGAACGCAATGGTCAGCGGAGGCTTAAACCTATCCCTTCATCCGGAGAGCTCAGGCCGAGGGTCGGTCCGAGTCGTGTCTCCCGGTCGAGGGTACCGAACCCCCCCACCCCTTCGTTTCTACTGGAGACGGACGAGAGGGGGACCCCCCACGGGAAGGAGTACGTTAAGGAAGCTTTATACCAAAAGCCTGTGAATATGGACCGTAACAGACCTAGTGCGGTTGTCTAGAGGCAGAATCTCTCTAGAATTATATCTGTCGCTGAACTCGGACCCCCGTACCGTCGGTCTGCCGAACGGTCTCCACCCGAAACGAAGGGGTGGGGGTTCCGTGTGGAACTCCCACAGGGATCCAGAACTCCGCTCCACCCGTGACTCCTCATCACTCCCCAGTCTTCGACTCTGGTCCTCCTCACCCTCCCTGGTCTCCCTCTTCCTCTTTCCTGTGAGCTACACAGTCTCCTCACCTCCCGTCTCCGCTCTCCTCCGTCTCCACTCTCCTCCCGTCTCCGCTCTCCTCCGTCTCCACTCTCTTCAGTCCCCACAGACCCGACGGTGGAGTCCCCCACCGTCTGCGTCGCCTCTCTTCCGCCCGCGTCGGACGAGGTTCCTGTCTCCTCGCCGACTCCCGCTCGCTAACACGTGTCTGACACAGATTTAAGTGAGCCGAGGTGTGTTCTACGGGCGTGTGTCCACCCGAACAGGGTGGAGGAGGATAGGATGGGTCTGTTCACGGAGATTAGAAACAGTATTACACGCGCCGCCGACCGGTTGTTCGCCGCCGACACCCCGAAACGGATCGGGATCTACGGCCCTCCGAACGCCGGGAAGACGACGCTCGCAAACAGAATCGCCCGCGACTGGACCGGGGACGCGATCGGTCCCGAGAGCCACGTCCCTCACGAGACGCGCCGCGCACGCAGGAAGGAGAACGTCGAGATCCAGCGCAACGGCAAGTCGGTGACGATCGACGTCGTCGATACCCCGGGCGTCACGACGAAGGTCGACTACGAGGAGTTCCTCGAGTTCGAGATCGAGAAGGAGGACGCCGTCCGGCGCTCCCGCGAAGCCACGGAAGGGGTCGCGGAGGCGATGCACTGGCTCCGCGAGGACGTCGACGGCGTCATCTACGTCCTCGACAGCGCGGAGGACCCGTTCACGCAGGTGAACACGATGCTGATCGGGATCATCGAGAGCCGCGACCTCCCCGTCCTCATCTTCGCGAACAAGATCGACCTGGAGGAATCGAGCGTCCAGCGGATCGAGAACGCCTTCCCACAGCACGAGACGGTGCCGCTGTCGGCGCTCGAGGGCGAGAACATGGACGAAG
>SKWB01000072.1 GCA_007129135.1 Halococcaceae archaeon
CGACCTCCTCGGTCAGTCCCTTCTCCGAGCGGAACGCCGACCGCTCCTCGTTCTTGTGATCGAAGCGCTCCTGGTTCTTCGTGAGTTCTTCTGAGCTCATTGGTCGACCTATGCGCGTCTAGGGAACACGCACCTATGAACCTATGGCCGCCCAGCGCCCGGTGTAATCGATTTCGGTTTCATATCTGTCCGCGCGTGGCGATTTATACCCTCGATCGGGGACGGAACCGTCAAGTGTGGAGAGGGGAACGGGGAAACGAATGGACCTCGGGGCGCTCGTCGACCGGATAGGCACGGCCGGACGGGCGGCACTCTCTACGGTCTACTACCGCGCCCAGGCGACGAACTATCGGTACGAGTTCGTCGCCCGGAGGAAACGCTCGGGCGCCTATCGGAGCTACGATCTCGCGGACTCCCACGGCGAGGACCCCCTGCTCGCGGCGCTGCTCTCGCGGATCGCCTCCGACGAGGTCGTCGTCGACGTGGGAGCGAACACCGGTGCGTACGCGCTCGCGGTCGCCACGGCCGAGCCCTCCGCGCGGGTGGTCGCGATCGAACCGGATCCGGGCGCCGTCGACCGGCTTCGGCGGAACGTCGCACTGAACGGACTGGGCGAGCGAGTCACCGTCCTCCCGATCGCGGCGGGGAGCGAGTCGGGCGAAACGCCGCTCTATCGGTCGAGCTACCACCAGCTCAGCTCGCTCAACCGGTTCAACGCCGAACGGTGGGGCGCTCGGGTCTCCGAGGTCGTCTCGGTCGCCGTCGAACCGCTCGACGCGCTCCTCGCTACCGGCCGGATCGTCCCACCGGACCACCTGAAGGTGGACGTCGAGGGTGCCGGTTACGAGGTCCTCGCCGGGGCGACGACGCTTCTCGAAAAGCACCGTCCCGTCGTCTACGTCGAACCGCACGCCGCTCGTCCCGGAGAGTCCGACGCGGGTGGAACCCCCGCGGTCCGAATGTGCGACCTCCTCTCGAACCGAGGCTACCGGATCCGGTCGGTCGGCGACGGCTGGCTCTGTCTCCCCCGGAGCGACGGGCGATGACCGACCTCCGTTCGCGGTCGGTCCGGTCGCTCCGCCTCCGGTGGGGAGTTCTCGCGGTCTGTGCGTCGACTCTCCTCGTGGTGACCTACGTCGGGATCGGATCGCTTCTCGCCGACGGTCACGCCCGTCGCTGGCTGGCCGGTGCGGGAGCGGTTCTCGCGATCGAACTCGCGTTGCTCTGGTACTTCATCCCGCGAAACCACGGTCAGGACGAGGGACTGGCCGCGTCGTTCGGACCGGCGACGCTCGTCACGCTCCTCAGGGGAGTTCTCCTGGCCTGTCTCGCCGGCTTCCTGCTCCTCCCGTGGCCCGAGGGCCCCCTCGCGTGGGCACCGGTCGCGCTCTACGCGGCCGCGGCCGCCCTCGACGCCGTCGACGGGCTGCTCGCCCGGACGACCGACCGCGTGACGATCCTCGGGGCGCGCCTCGACACCGAGATCGACGCGCTCGGCGTTCTGATCGCCGTCTCGCTCGCGGTCCGATACGGACAGCTCTCGGCTCCCTTCCTCGTGATCGGTCTCGCGCGCTACGCCTTCGTCGCCGGGTCGTGGCTCCGGCGGGTACGGGGTCTCGGGGTCTACGACCTCCCGCCGAGGGGGGTCGGACGGACGCTCGCCGGCCTCCAGATGACCGTCCTCGCGTTCGCGCTCGTTCCGGTCGTCTCACCGACCGTCGCGACGCTCTCCGTGACGCTCGTCGCGATACCGTTCCTCGCGGGCTTCCTCCGCGACTGGCTCTTCCACGCCGGTCACCTCGGCGAGGCGGAACACCGATGAGGGATTCGGCCGTAGTGCGGGTGTGTCCCGGAGGCTGCTTCGGTTCGTCGAACCCCGGACCGTCGAGATCGAGCGGGGACCCGTGCCGACGCCGGCTCCGGAGGAGCTGCTCGTGGAGACGATCTGTTCCGGGATCAGCCCGGGGACCGAACTCATGCTCTTTCGGGGCGACGCCCCGGCGGACGTCCCGGCCGACGAGACGATCGCCGCGCTCTCGGGTGACCTCTCGTATCCGGTCGCGTACGGCTACGCCTGTGTCGGCCGCGTGACCCGGGTCGGAGACGAGGTCTCCGAGGACTGGCTCGACCGACAGGTGTTCGCCTTCCACCCCCACGCGAGTCACTTCACCGCCCCGCCCCGGGATCTCGTTCCGATCGAGGGAGAGCCCCCGGAGCGAGCGACGCTCCTCCCGCACGTCGAGACGGCGCTCTCGATCTGTATGGACGCCGAGCCGTCGATCGGCGAGCGGATCGGGGTCTTCGGGCAGGGGCTGATCGGCCTGTTGACGACGCGGCTGCTCGCCGCCTACCCGCTCTCCCGGCTCTCGACGGTCGACGGCTCGGCCGACCGCCGCGACCGCTCGGTAGCGCTCGGTGCGGACCGGTCGATCCCCCCCGACGAGGCGCTCTCGGACCTCGACTGTGCGATCGAACTCTCCGGAAACCCGGACGCGCTCGACGCGGCGATCGCCGCGACGGGCTACGCCGGGCGCGTGATCCTCGGCTCCTGGTACGGCGATCGTCGGGCGAACCTCGACCTCGGTGGACGGTTTCACCGGAGTCGGATCTCGATCGAGTCCAGCCAGGTGAGCACCATCGCCCCACGGCTCCGCGGCCGATGGGACACCGACCGGCGGCTCTCGCTCGCGACGAAGTGGCTCTCGCGGGTCGATCCCGACACGTTTCTCACCCACCGACTCTCCGTGGAGGAGGCGGCCGAGGCCTACCGACTGCTCGACCGCCGCGAAGCGGTCGGGGTCGTCCTCACCTACTGATTTTTCACGCTCGCGTCCGTCCATCGGTCATGTACACCGTCGCCGTCGGGACGGCGTTCGTCGCACAGCACTTCCTCACGGTGCCCGACTGCGGTCCCGAGAACGAACTGCACTCGCACGTCTACGGTCTCGACGTCGCGTTCGAGGGAAGCGAGCTAGACGAACACGGTTACCTGCTCGACGTCGAGGAGATCGAGGCCGAGATCGACGAGATAGAGGCACGCTACCGCGACGAGACGCTCAACGACCTGCCCGAGTTCGAGGGGCTGAACCCGAGCGTCGAGCACTTCTCCCGGATCGTCGCCGAGTCGATCGCGGAGACGACCCCGACCGATCGCCTCGACGCGATCACCGTCACCGTGAGCGAGGACGACGTCGCCCGGGCGGCGTACACGCTCACCCCCTGATGCGGGTCGGCCTGGTGATCTACGGCGACCTCGACACCCGAACGGGCGGGTTCCTCTACGACCGGGAGATCGTCCGTCGGCTGAGGATGCGCGGGGAGTGCGAGGTGCTCTCGTTACCCTGGCGGGAGCGGCTACCGAGGGCGCTCGCCGACGACCTCCGATCGCCGCTTCGAGAATACGAGGGAGAGTTCGACGTCCTCCTCCAGGACGAACTCGCCCACCGTTCGCTCACGCTCACGAACCGCCGGCTCGACACCCCGATGGTCGCGCTCGTCCACATGCTCCGCTGGCCGACGTGTTCGGGACCGATGCGCCACGTCGCACGGGCGATCGAACGGCGGTACCTCGACGGCGTCGACGGTCTCGTCTACAACAGCAGAGCGACGAGGCGGGCGGTCGAGGGCGTGACCGATCCGTCGCCGAGCGTCGTCGCCTACCCCGCGGGCGACCGGTTCGACCTCGGAGTCGACGCCGAGGCAATCCGTTCGAGAGCCCACGCGGACCCGCTCCGCGTGGTCTTCCTCGGGAACGTGATCCGGCGAAAGGGGCTCGATACGCTGCTTGAGGGTCTCGC
>SKWB01000295.1 GCA_007129135.1 Halococcaceae archaeon
CGACCTGGTAGCTCCCGACCGGGAGCTCGAGGTAGCCGGTGAGTTCACCGAACGGGAGGTCCTCGATGACGAGGTCGTCGTCGACGTAGACGTCGACGTTCGGGGCGTCCGGCGAGAGGTGAGCCACCGAGACGAACCCCGACGCCTCCTCCTCGTCGTCGTCCATCTCCTCCTCTTCTTCCTCCTCGTCGACGGAGAGCTCCCCGCGCATCGAGTCGGGGTGGATGCCACAGTCGTAGGCCGCCATCTCCTCGCTCGCGGTGAACGACAGCGTCGCGCTCTCGCCTTCCTCTTCGACGTCCTCGGTCGATTCGAGCTCCTCGTCCTCGTCATCGAGGATCCTGAGGTTGTGTGGCGAGCCGTCGACGTTCTCGAAGGTTATCTCGTACTCCTCGCCCGCGACCAGCGAGAGCGTCGGGTTCTCCTCGCCCTCGATCTCCTCGGGAGCGACGCCGACCCAGCCACCCGTCTCACCGTCCAGTTCGAACGTGTGTGTCTCGTCGTCTCCCTCGTCGTGGCTGTCGGCGGTCGCGTAGCCCCCGACCGCGCCGACGATCGCGACCCCGCCACCGACCTGAACGAACCGTCGTCGTGTTACGTCCTTCATGGCTTGTAGCCGACCGACGGTTAGGACGGATCACCGATCAAACTGATACCATACTAGTTCGATCCCGGTGGGGAGCCGATCCCCAGTAAGTGATGATCGGCCAGGCGGATGCAGGGTGGTTTTTATACTCCGAACCGGTAGACCCGACCGGCGCGACCCGAGATCACACTCTTCGTGTTCGCGCCCACCCCATGAGCGATCGATCGGTGGGCCCCCCGTTGGCACACCGATTCGACTGCCAGCCAGACGAGCGGTGCGACCGATGGCCGTGGAGGGTCTGGGCTCCCGGTTCGCCGCAAACGAAACCGATTTGCGTCGTAGCTCCGGATCACGGGTGTGAGTAACAGCCATACGGTCCGGCGACGAACGGTGTTACGGTACGCGGGAGCGGGCGCGGTTTCGGCCGTCCTCGCGGGGTGTGTCGGCGAGGAAGATGAGGAGCCGGAGGGAGACGACGGGGAGGAGACCGACGACACGGTCGAAGAGGAGGAGGAGGAGAGCGACGACGAGGGGATTACGATCGTCCAGGACGCGATCGGGACGACGCTCGACCCGCACGCACACCGCGAGGCGGTGACGACGCGAACGCTCTCACAGACCTACGAGGGGCTGATCCGACGGGACCGCGACGCGGAGATCGTTCCCGTGCTCGCGACGGAGTACGAACGGATCGACGACGAGACCGTTCGCTTCGAGATCAGAGAGGGCGTCGAGTTCCACGACGGCTCGGAGCTTTCGCCCGAGGACGTCGCCTACAGCGTCCGCCGGATCGTCGATCCGGACGTCGGGATCGCGAGCCCGCAGGCCGACCAGATCTCGGGGGTGGTCGACGCGGAGGTGACCGACGACGGCGCGGTCGACGTGCTGATGGACACGGTGAACCCCGCGGTCTTCTCGCTGTTCGCCGCCTACATGACCGTGATGAACGAGGAGTGGGTCGAGTCGCGCGACGCGGACGACGTCGCGACCGACATGAACGGGACCGGCCCCTACCGGATCGTCGAGTACGAGGAGGACGTCGAACTCTCGCTCGAACGGTTCGAGGGCTACTGGGACGACGAGCCGGAGGTTCAGGCGGTGACCTTCCAGGGCCAGCCCGAGTCGAGCACGCGATACAGCGCGCTCCAGGCCGGCGAGGCCGACTTCATCACCGACCTCCACCCCGACGACGCCCCGAGCATCGAGGACGAAGACGACCGCCGGGTCGACTCCTCGCCGGCGACCCGGATCGTCTTCATCGCGATGCGCTACGACGTCGAGCCGTTCGACAGCGTCGAGTTCCGCCAGGCGATGAACTACGCGATCGATCTCGATGCGATCATCGAGTCGGTGCTCTCGGGGTTCGGGGAGCCGACGAGCCAGCCCTCGATGGAGGGCTTTTTCGGGTTCAACGAGGGGATCGAACCCTACCCGTACGACCCCGACCGGGCGGCGGAGCTGGTAGCGGAGAGCGGCTACACGGACGTCGACCTCGAACTCCACACGCCGATCGGCGACGTCTTCGGCGACGTCGAGGTCGCCCAGGCTGTCGCGGGCTACATCGACGACCTCGAGGAGGTCTCCTGTGAGGTCCAACAGCGCGAGTTCAGCTCGCTCGTCGACGAACTGCTCGACGGCGAGATCGAGACCTCGCCCGAGATGTACCTGATCAGCTGGGGCAACGCCACCTTCGAGACGAGCGCCATCGCGATGCCCCCGCTCGCGAGCACCGGCTCGCTCACCTCCTTCAGCGACGAGGAGATAGACGAGCTGTTCACGGAGGCGGAGGCCGAGGCGGATCTCGACGCGAGGGAGGAGCTCTACTTCGAGATCAACGAGCGGCTCCACGAGCTCGCGCCGTGGATCTTCCTCCACCAGCACTACAACATCTACGGGATCGACGAGCGGATCGAGTGGGAGCCCCGGATCGACGAACAGATCTACGTCCGGGAGATGGGACTCCGGTAGCCAGACGGCACGGTCGACGCGAGGGGGCTCACTCCTCGCTCTCGTAGGGCTCGCCGACCGAGGCGGGCATCCGCGTCTTCCCCCAGACCGTGAGGACGACGATGACGCCGACGTAGGGGGCGAGGCCCATGAGTCGACCCGAGACCGCGATGTCGGCCGTCTGGAACTGCACTTGGAGCATATCGAGGCCGCCGAACAGCAGCGCGGCGGCGGCCGCACCCAACGGGTTGTAGTTGCCGAAGAGGTAGGCGACGATGGCGATCCAGCCGCGACCGTCGACCATCGTGTCGCCGGTTCCGATGAAGTTCCCCGCGTGTGCGAGCAGCACCGCCCCGCCCAGTCCTGCCATCACGCCGGAGAAGACCACCGTCGCGTACCGGACGCGGTTGACGTTCACCCCCGCGGTGTCGAGCGCCTCCGGGTTGTCGCCCGCGGCCTGTATCCAGTAGCCGTATCTGGTCCGGTAGAGGACGACCCAGGCGGCGACGACCACGACGGCGGTGACGACCACGAACGGCGACTGCTGGAAGAGGATCGGTCCGACGACGGGGATCTCGACGAGATAAGGGAGCGAGTAGTAGTTGACCCTGGTGAGTCCGGGGCTCCGAACGGTTCCCCAGACCAGCGAGGCCGCGAAGGGCGCGAAGCCGAGCCCCATGAACCAGACGGCGAGCCCCGCGACGATCTGGTCGGCCTCGAACCGGATGAGCAACACCGCGTAGGCGAGGGTGAGCAGCACCGAGAACACGACCGCCAGGAGGACGGCTGCCCAGAGGTGTATCTGTGTCGGGTCGGTCCCGCCGAGGCCGTACAGCGCGACCGCGGCGGTGATCGCGCCGAAGATCATGAACCCCTCTAAGCCGATGTTGAACACACCGCTCTTCTCGGCGTAGAGCCCCCCGATCGCCGCGAGCGCGATCGGCGATGCGGCCAACAGCGCCCGGTTGACGAACCCGACAGTGACGATCCGCTCGACGGGGACGTCGAACCAGACGACCGCGGCCGCCCCGAGGACGAGCAGACCGAGGAGGCCGATCCCGCCGAGACGGGCCTCCCGGCTGGCGGAGTAGTCGGCGAGGCTCACCGCTCCCCCCCACCGAGACCGGTCCGTTCGGCGATCATCCGGAACAGCTCCGGGGCGGCGACGAACAGCACGACCAGACCGACGATGCCGTCGATCAGCTGGACGGGCACCTCGCTGTGGATCTGGACGTGCGAGCTCGCGGAGTCGAGCGCGCCGAACAGCAGCGCCGCCGGGACGACACCGATCGGGTTGTTCGCCGCGAGCAGGCTGACGGCGATCGCGTCGAAGCCGTAGGTCCCGAGCCCCGTGGGATCGATGAAGTAGCCCTGGACCATGATCGCGAAGACCGCGCCGACCAGCCCGGCGACCATCCCCGAGAGCGTCATGGTCGCGACGATCATCCGTTCGGCATCGACCCCGGAGTAGGTCGCGGCCCGAAGCTGGTAGCCGCTCGTCACCATGTCGTAGCCGAACCTGGTCCGGGTCATGAGGACCGAGATCACGGCGACGACGACGAGCGCGAGCCCGAGACCGACGAGCGAGAAGCTCGGATAGTCGAAGAGCAGCTGCGGGAAGCCGACGTTGTCCGGGAGGTACTCGGTCCGAACGGAGCGTGCGTCGTCCGGACGGAGCGGCCCGTCGACGGCCCAGCCGACGACGCCGATGGCGATGAAGTTGAGCATGATCGTCGTGATGATCTCGTTCGCGCCGTAGTACGCCTTCAGCGCGCCCGGAAGCGCCGCGTAGAGCCCGCCCGCGACGGCCGAGGCGAGCAGCCCCACGACGATCAGCGAGACGCCGCCGATCCGTCCCTCCGGGAGGTACGGCGCGAGCCAGACGATCGACAGGACACAGGCGATCCCGCCGAAGATCAGCTGTCCCTGTACGCCGATGTTGAAGACGCCGGCCCGGAACGCGATCGCGACGGCGACCCCGGCCAGGACGAACAGGGTGGTGAACTGCAGGGTCCGCGCGAACGCCCGTTCGCTCCCGAACGAGCCGACGACGAGCTGTGTGGCGAACCGTATCGGATCGTAGCCCGCCAGTGCGACGATCACCAGCCCGATCGCGAGCGCCAGCCCCGTCGAGCCGACCGCGATGCCGATCCGTTCGTAGACCGACGCGTCGAGCATCCGGTCGGCGGCCCGGTCGAGCGCCGCTCGAACCCGTCCGGAGTCCGGCGCGTCGCTCACGGCTCGGCCTCCGCGGGGTCGCTCTCGGTCGGTCCGTCCCCGAGGTCGTGGCCGGCCATCAGGAGCCCGAGCTCCTCTTCGGTCACCGACTCGGGATCGACCGTCTCGATGAACGCCCCGTCGTACATGACGGCGATCCGGTCGGAGAGCTTCCGTATCTCGTCGAGCTTCGAGGAGACGACGACGACGCCGAGGCCCTCGTCGCGGAGCTCGATCAGTCGGTTGTGAATGAACTCGATCGAGCCGATGTCGACCCCACGGGTCGGGTGTGCGGCGATCATCAGCTCGGGGTCGTGGCCGATCTCACGCCCGACGATGAACTTCTGCTGGTTCCCTCCGGAGAGCGAGGCCGCCTCGGCTCCCGTTCCCGAGGTCTGCACGTCGAACTCGCGGACGACCTCCTCCGCGTGCGCGGAGACCCGCGACCAGTCCAGCCAGCCGTCGACCGAGTAGGGCGCGACCGTCTGGTTCCCGAGCAGCGCGTTTCGCACCAGGTCGTACCGCTGGACCAGTCCGTCCGTCTGTCGGTCCTCGGGGACGTAGGCGATTCCGGCCTCGATGCGCGTTCGTCGGCCGGTCTCGGTGATCTCCTCACCCCGGAACCGGATCGTCCCGGCTCCCACCGGTCTGAGCCCGGTGAGCGCCTCGACGAGCTCCGTCTGGCCGTTGCCCTGCACGCCGGCGATCCCCAGGATCTCGCGCTCCCGGACGCCGAAGCTCACGTCGCTGACCCGCTCCAGTCCACGGTCGCCGTCGACCCGGAGACCCTCGACCTCGAGGACGGGCTCTCCGGGCTGGGTCTCCCGGGAGAGGCGGTCGAACAGGACCTCCCTGCCGACCATCATCCGTGCGAGCTCACCCTCGGAGGTCTCCGACGCACGCACGGTGCCGATCGCCCGACCGTCGCGGAGGACGGTGATCCGGTCGGCCGCGGCGAGCACCTCGTCGAGTTTGTGCGAGATGAAGACGATCGAGCGGCCGGCCTCGCGGAGGTCGTCGAGCAGCCCGATGAGCGCGTCGACCTCCTGCGGGGTGAGCACCGCAGTCGGCTCGTCGAAGACGAGTATCTCCGCACCCCGGTAGAGGCTCTTTACGATCTCGACGCGCTGGCGTGTCCCGAGGTCCAGCTCCTCGACGGGCGTGTCGAGGTGGCGATCGACGTCGAAGCCGTAGCGCGAACAGAGCGACTCGATACGCTCTCTCGCCGCCGCCTCGTCGACCAACCCGCGCCGTGTCGGCTCGGTGCCCAAGACGACGTTCTGGAGGACCGTCATCGGGGCCACGAGCTGGAAGTGCTGGTGGATCATCCCGATCCCGGCGGCCATCGCGTCCTGTGGCGAGTCGAACCGGCGTGGCTCGCTGTCGACGACGATCGACCCCTCGTCCTGGTCGTAGAGCCCGTAGAGGACGCTCATCAGCGTCGTCTTCCCGGAGCCGTTCTCCCCGAGGAGGGCGTGGATCTCACCCTCGCGGAGGGTGAAGTCGACGTCCTCGTTCGCGACGACCTCCCCGAACGTCTTGGTGATCCCCTCGAGACGAACGACCGGTCGGTCCCCTCTCGTCTCCGCACCGGTTCCCTCGCCGTTCCCGTCCGTACGTGTCATGTCATCTGATGTGTCTCGGATCGACCGGTCGTCGTCCACGCCGGCGTTCTGAAGTCGTTCGTCGACCGAAGCCCCGATCAGCAGCCGGTGGGGCCGCAGGTGAGGTCGATCTCACCGTCGATGAACGCCTGTCTGGCCTCCTCGATGTTCTCGTCGAGCGAATCGGGTAGCTCGCCCTCGAACTCCTGGCCGACGACGAAGTCGATCCCCTCGTTCTCGATACTGAGGTTCTGCTCGCCCGAGACCTCCTCCCAGTCCCCCTCGACGACCGCCTCCGTGACCATGTACGTCGCCTCGTTGAGCGCCTTGATCGCGGAGCCGAGGATGACGTCGGCGTACTGGTCGTCGGCGACCGACTGGTCGCTGTCGACTCCCAGTGCGAACCGGCCGTTGTCCTGGGCGGCGGAGAACGCGCCCGCTCCCGCTGCGGCCGCCGCGTGCCAGACGATGTCCGCCCCGTCGTCGAACTGCGAACTGGCGACCTCGGAGAGCGCCTCCGAGTCGGAGAAGCTCCCGCCGTAGCCGGTGAGCACGTCGACCCCGTCGTCGACCCACTCGACGCCCTCGATGTACGACTGCTCGAACGCGTTGATCAGGTCGATGTCCTCCCCGCCCGCGAAGCCGACGACGCTCTCGTCGGGATCCGTCTCGCTGTCGCCGTGTTCGACCTCCTCCTGTGTGAGCGTGCCAGCCGCCACGCCCGCGAGGAACGACATCTCGTTGTTCATCTCGATCCAGCCCGAGACGTTCTCCGCGCCCTCGACGTGGTCGTTGATCAGCATCCAGTACTGGTCGGGAAAGCTCTCGGAGTGTTCGACCAGCCCCTCGTAGTGCTGGTAGCCGACCATGACGATCAGGTCGTAGGAGCCGTCGGCGGCGAGTTCCTCCTGTCTCGCCGCGAACTCCGCCGTCTCGGTCTCCTCGACCTGCGTGATGGCGATGCCGAAGTCGTCTTCGGCCTGTTCGAGGCCCTCCACGGCGTTGTCGTTGAACGCGTTGTCCCCGAAGCCGGCGTCGCTGGAGATGATCGCGACCTGGACGTCGGCCTCGTCCGTGTCGTCGTCCGTCTCCGTGTCGTCGTCCGTCTCCGCATCGTCGTCCCCGTCGGCCGGTTCGTCGTCCTCCCCGATGCACCCGACCAGGGTCACACCACCGATCGCCGCGCCGGACGCCAGTACGTCGCGCCGGGTCGTGCCTGACCCGTCGTCTTCCCTCGCATCGACCTCGGGACTGTCAGTATCTACCACCATGGTTACTGGCGTTTCTGTCCACTCGTTATGTAGTTTTCGCTAACTGATAGGGCGATAGCGGCAAACCGTTCCCCCTCGACACTCCGTGCTCCACCGTATCCGTAGTTTCAACCCGAATATATTTTCGTTTTGCCCGGTAGGATCCCGGACGCATGTGTCGGTCCGGTGTCGCAGACGCGGGTGACGGATCGACGCACGCGGGAGTTCACGGTGAACGCGACACGGTTTCCGGTTCGTCGGCCCCGACCTCGGACTACTCCCACCCCAGCGGTGGCGTACGCTGGAGCTCCATCACCGGGTTCGCCTCCTCCCACTCGGCGTGCTGGTCCATCGCCACCCGATGGAGTCTGCGGAGCTCCCGCACCGGGTCGGCGTGGTCGTCGGTCCGCAGGTCGTCCGCGAGGGTCGGTTCCGGGTCGTAGACCCTGAGCGCGGCGCTCTGGGCGTACTCCGCGCGCTTGTCGCCGCCCGCGTCCTCGCCGGCCTCCAGCGCGTCGAGGAGCCGTTCTCGCAGGTGCCCGTCGCTCGCCTCGAACCCCTCGGCGATGGCGTCGACGACTCCTTCACCGACGAGCATGTTCCCCGCGATCGTGTAGCCCTCGCCGTCGCGACCGCCGAACCACTCGACACACTCCGTCCCGGAGTGGATCGTCGACCCACCCCAGCGGTCGACGCCGTGGACCTGCCGTTCGGTCGCGCCCTCGTCCCGGGCGACGAGCGTGGAGACCGCCGCCTCGATACCGCAGCCCCGGTCGAGGAGGCGTTTCGTGCGGACGCCGAGCGGGATGCTGACCGACGCCTGCGTCGAGAGCGCCCCGTTTCGCGAGACGAACGGGGCGAGCGACCCGACCGTGGGTGCTTTCGTCGCGATAGCGACGCCGTGGCGGGTGCCGTCAGAGGCACAGATCGAGTACGTCATTCGAGCGGAGGTGGGATCGAGGCCCCTTAACCGTATCCGACGGATCGGCGTCAGGTCGCTCGAGAGAGGTGTTCGCCGGCGATCGCGGCAACCGAGGTGTCCGCGGACCACAGCATCTATAGCCCGGCCCTGTGAGGGCCAGACATGGACAGCGTCGCGATCATCGGAGCGTCGATGACCGAGTTCGGGAAGCGAGAGGGATGGCTCCGGGACCTGCTCGTCGAGGCGGGGCTCGCCTGCCTCGAGGACGCGGGTGTCGAGGGCCACGACCTGGACCACCTCTACGTCTCGAACATGGCGAGTGGGGAGTTCGAGGGACAGACCGGTGTGATGAACATGCTCGCCCACGACCTGGGTGCGCTGCCGGTCTACACCCAGCGGGTCGACCAGACCAGTTCGAGCGGCGGGTCGGGCGTCTACGCCGCCTGCCAGTCCATCGCGAGCGGGGCGAGCGAACTCACCATGCTCGTCGGCGGGGAGAAGATGACCCACCGAAGCACCGAGGAGTCGACTGACGTCATCGCCTCGATCACCCACCCGGTCGAGTACAAACACGGCGTCACGCTGCCGAGTTTCGCCGGTCTCACCGCCCGGTACTACCTCGATAAGTACGACGCCCCGCGCGAGAGCCTGGCGAAGGTCGCGGTGAAGAACCACAGAAACGGCGTCGACAACCCCCACGCACAGTTCCAGAAGGAGGTGGATCTGGAGACCGTCCTGGGGTCCCCGATCGTCGCCGATCCACTCAGGCTCTACGACTTCTGCCCGATCACGGACGGCTCGGCCGCGCTCCTGTTCTGTCCCGAGGAGGTCGCGAGCGAGTACACCGACGACTACGTCGTCGTCTCGGGCGTCGCGGGCGCGACCGACACCCACGTCGTCCACGAACGGCTCGACCCCTCGGTGATGGGCGGAGTGGTAGAAAGCGGCCGACAGGCGTTCCAGATGGCCGGTCTCGAACCGGACGAGATAGACGTCGCCGAACTCCACGACATGTTCACGATCCTCGAGTTCCTCCAGAGCGAGGGACTCGGCTTCTTCGAGCAAGGGGAGGGCTGGAAGGCGATCGAGGAGGGGAGAACCGACCGCGACGGCGAGCTCCCGGTGAACACGTCCGGGGGGCTGAAATCGAAGGGGCACCCGCTCGGCGCGAGCGGCGTCGCGCAGGTCTACGAGATCTACAAACAGCTCATCGGCGATGCGGGGCCGAGACAGGTCGAGGCCGAGACCGGCCTGACCTGTAACGTAGGTGGGTTCGGCAACTGTGTGTCGACGACGATCATGGAGGCAGGACGATGAAGGCGACCAAGTACGACGACGGCACGATCACGTACCCGGGTCACCCCGTGGGACCCGACGGCGGCGAACCGATCGAGGAGATCGACCTCTCCGAGTTCACGGCGGAGGTCGTGACCTGGACGACGAGCACCGCGACCCCACTCGGGGTCAGGGCACCGAACCACCTCGCGATCGTCGAGTTCGAGGTGGAGGGGCAGCCGGTGCGTGCGATCGGCCAGTGTACCGAACCGGTCGAGATCGGGCAGACCGTCAGGCCGGTCTACGTCGACGAACTGAGGGAGCCGGGTGCCGGGATCAGAGAGCCCGAGAGCCAGGAGTGGGACGGCTACCGCTTCGAACCCGTTTAGTCCCGATCCCTCCCCTCCGAACTCTCGTCCTCCGAGGCGTCTCCGTCGCTCGCCTCGTCCTCGTCGTCGCTCGCCTCCACGTCGTCCTCCTCGCCGCCCTCGAGTTCCGCCTTGATCGAGTCGATCTCCTCGTCCACGTCGATCTCGATCGGCGTCGCCTCGCGCTCCTCGTTCTCCCGATCGCTGCCCGCCGATTCGCGGTGGTCGCGATCGGTTCGGCTTCGCCGGTCGCCGTTTTCCCGTCGTTCGATCCGGTCGGCGATCTCGCCGCGGAGCCGGCGGGCGTCCTCGACGATCTCCCGGGCGTTCTCGTCGCGGGGGAGCGTCCCGTCCTCGAGCGCGCGCTGGAGGTCGTCGACGGTGCGATCGAGCCGGGTGAGCGCGCTCTTCCCCACCGACTCCGCGCGCCGGCGTGCCCGCTCGCCCTCGACGGCCCCGCGATCCGGGTCGAGGAGGCGGAGCGCCCCACGCACGAGTTCGAGCGCCTTGATGTTCGCCTCCAGCACCGCGATCGCCGCGGGGATGGCGAACTCGTCGGCGAAGCGGATCAGTTCGCCCGGCGTCGGCGGTCTAGGCAGGCCGAGCGGGCCCGTCGGCGGCGGACGCATCTCCCCCTCCAGCCGGTCGCGAAGCGTCGACAGCTCGCGTCTGAGCTCGTCGACCTGCTCCTCCAGGTCGTCGTCTCGCTCGTCGGTCATACCCGCCCTTGTACCCACGAGTGGAAAAAGGTGCGGCGGTTCACGAGGCCGAGAGTAACCGTGTTTCCGGTGATCGGCACACCAGTGCCACCGATCGTCGGGAAGCGACGACGCCCGACCCTCTCAGAAGCCGTCGCTGAGCGAGACGGGTCCGGCCGGGAACGACTCTGCCAGGAGCGATCGCGTCCGATCGTCGCCGACCGCGAACGCGCCGAGGCGTACCGCGTCCTCGACGGATCGGAACCCGACGGCGACCTGCGAGAGCGTCCCGACGTCACAGCGGACGTCCGGATCGGCGTCGCTCTCCCGAGTGCTCGCGTTCCCGTCCTCGACGAGGAGTTCGAAGCGGCCGTCGTTCCAGGGCGCGGTCGCGTCCGTGACCGCGAAGACGACGGAGCCGTCGGTCGGGTAGGCGAGTGAAGCGAGCGCCGCCTCGACGTCGACCAGCCGGACCATCGCCCCCGCAGAGAGCTCGCAGCCGAGGTCGGTTGGGTCCTCGACGAGCGCGTGGAGCCCGAGATCCGTCGGGCCGCGGAGCCGGACGCACGAGACCTGCGAGTCGTGGTCCGCACAGAACCGACAGAGCGCGCGAAACGCCTCCCGGTCGACCCAGGCGTAATCGGAGAGCGCCATCGTCCGCTCCCCGCCCTCCTCCTCGATCCTGTAGGCCAGGTAGCCGGAGACCTCCCCGTCGCGCTCGTAGGCGTAGACGTACGGAGCCCCCGACCAGCCGTCGAAGACCCGCTCGCGCCACCAGCGCTCGGTCCGGTCGATCGTGAGCGCGTAGCTGTCGGCCCGCGAGCGGTGGACCGGATCGAGCAGCTCCCACTCGTCGGCAGTGACCCGACGGAACCCCCCCTCGGGACTCGCTCCGCCCAGCGCCGACGGCTCGCACTCGTAGGTGTGGTAGGCCGCTCCGGTCGCCCAGCCGTACTGCTCGTAGAACGGGTGGCTGAACGGCCAGAGCGCGGAAAACGACCAGCCCCGGTCCCTGTACTCCGCGAGACTCTCCCGCAGGAGTCGGTCGACGTAGCCCCGACGCCGGAACTCCGGCGGGGTCGCGACCGCCGACAGCCCCGCGAGCTCGCGCCACTCGCCACGGACGAACGCCCGGAACTGGTGGTGACGACAGACGCTCCGGAGCTCGTCACGCGCGAACAGCCCGCGGGCCTCGCCCAGCGGCTCTCGCTCGTCGTCCTCCCGGTCGAAGGTCGGCCCGTCCTCGGGCCTGAAGGCGTAGCGGACGAACGAGCGGAACTCGTCGTACCGGTCCTCGGGGATCGCGCTGTATTCGAGGTCCTCCATGGAGCCGATCGGCGACGGTGCGTGAAATAGCCGACCGATCGCCGGATCAGAACCCGCGTTCGTACTGGTTCGGTACCTGAAGCCGATCGGTCGCCCCCAGCGCCTCCGCGGCACGGATCGGGAAGTACGGATCCCGCAGGAACTCCCGACCGACGATAGCGAGGTCCGCTCTGCCGTTTCCGATGAGCGCGTCGGCCTGTTCTGGTGCGGTGATCCCGCCGACCGCACCGATCGCGACCTCCGACTCGCTTCCCTCCCGAACGCCCTCCGCGAGCCCGACCTGGTAGTTCGGCCCGACCCGAGGGATCTCCTGGTCGGGGTGGATCCCGCCCGAGGAGACGTCGATCAGGTCCGCACCCGCCTCCGAGAGCAGGTCGGCCAGCCGCGCGGAGTCCGAGACGGTCCAGGAGTCGCGATCCGGCAGCCAGTCAGTCCCGGAGATCCGGACGAACACCGGTTTCTCCTCGGGCCACACCTCCCTCACCGCCTCGGTCACCTCGACGGTCAGCCGTGCCCGGTTCTCGAAGCTCCCGCCGTAGTCGTCAGCCCGCTCGTTGGCCACTGGCGAGAGGAACTCGTGGAGCAGGTAGCCGTGGGCGGCGTGGACCTCGGCGACCTCGAACCCGGCCTCTAGGGCGCGGCGGGCGGCCGCCTCGAAGGCATCGATCACCGTCTCGATCTCGTCCTGGTCCATCTCGTGGACCTCGACGGGGGCGTCGTGGCCGGGGTAGGGGAGCGCGCTCGGCGCGATCGCGTCCCAGCCGCCCTCCGCGTGCGAGAGCGGTTCGCCACCCTCCCATGGTCGGCTCGTGCTCGCCTTCCGACCGGCGTGAGCCAGCTGGATCGCGGGGACCGAGCCCACCTCGGCGACGAACGACGCGATCGGTGCGAGTGCGTCGGCGTGCTCGTCGCTCCAGATCCCGAGGTCCTCCGGTGAGATCCGCCCCCTCGGCTCGACGGCGGTCGCCTCGGTCATCACGATGCCCGCACGACCGACCGCGCGGCTTCCGAGGTGGACCCGGTGCCACTCGGTCGCGATCCCGTCCCGGTCCTCACAGGAGTACTGACACATCGGCGAGACCATGACGCGGTTGGGGATCTCGGTCTCTCGCAGGGTGAGCGGGGTGAACAGGTCTGCCATCGTCGCTCCCTTCGCGGGCGAGCGTCAAACCCCCGACGGTCCCGCGACCGGTTGCCGGTTTCCCGAACTACTCGCCCCGGCCGTCCCTCCACTGCACATGGGACTCAGTACACGAGAGATCATGCAGACCAGCCTCGACCTCGTCGGCTGGGACGAGGTGCCCGACGACAGCACGATATACGTCCCCGGCGAGGGGCTGGAGACCGCGCTCGTCGGCATCGACCTCGGGAGCGCGGAGCTACAGCTCGCAGAG
>SKWB01000217.1 GCA_007129135.1 Halococcaceae archaeon
CGGAGTACGGACCGAGCCTCCGGTTTCTCACCGTCGGCGGGCACGTCCAGCGGACCACCCCCTACTTCCCGGCGATCAAGGAGAAGGTCGACGCGCTCGCCGAGGAGACGGGCGAACGCGCCCAGTTCATCGTCGAGGAGAACGGCGAGCGGGTCTACCTCTACACCGAGGTCGGCGCGAGCGCGGTCCAGACGGGCGCGCACGTCGGCAACCGCGGCCCCCTCCACACGAGCGCCGCGGGGAAGGCCATCATGGCGAAGCTCCCGACCGAGCGCGTCGAGGCGATACTCGACGAGCACGGACTCTCGAAGACCGGGCCGAACGCCATCACCTCCACCGAGGCGCTCGCCGAGGAGTTCGAGCGGATCCGAGAGCGCGGCTACGCCTTCAATCGCGAGGAGAGCACCGGCGGCGTCCACGCCGTCGGATCGGCCGTCACGAACGCCGACGGTACCGTCATCGGCGCGTTGAGCGTCTCCGGCCCGGCGAGCCGGGTGAAAGGCGAGCGACTCACCGTGGAGCTACCCGAGGTCGTCCTCGCGGCGGTCAACGAACTCGAACTCCACATCAACCACTCGGTTCACTGAAACGGGCTCTCCGCTCACTCGAGGTCGGGTCGGGAGAGCTCGGTCTCCTTCGACGTGATCACCTCGAGGAGCGCGGGCGAGCCGTTCTCGGTCGCCTCGACCGCCCGCTCGATCGCCGGCCCCAGCTCGTTCGGGTCCTCGACGCGCTCGCCGTGGCAGCCGAGCCCTTTCGCGACCTCCGCCCAGTCCCCACCGAAGGGCGTCTCGTACGACGCCATCTCGTAGTTGTTCAGGTGGACCGAGAGCACCGGGAGGTCCTCGCGGGCGGCCGTCTCGAGTTCGAGACCGGTCATCCCGATCGCGCCGTCGCCCCAGAGGTTCACACAGACCTTCTCCGGGTGCAGCAGCTTCGCGCCCATCACGAGCCCCAGCCCGTAGCCCAGCTGCGTGGTCTTGCTCCACCCGATGTACGACAGCGGCTCCGTGACCTCGAAGAAGGTCGCCAGGAAGTCCCTGGGATTCCCCGCGTCGTGGGTGATGACGAGCTCCTCTTTGTCCAGTGTCTTGTCGAGTTCGTGGACCACCCTGTACGGGTTGATCGGTGCGTCGTCGGAGGTGAGTTTGGGCTCCCAGTCGGCGAGCCACTCCGCCCTGACGGACTCGATCTCGTCGGCGACCTCGTCGACACGGCCGCGGTCGGCCTCCACGCGCCCGGAGAGCTCCTCAATGAGCGCGGAGAGGGTGAGCTGCGCGTCGCCGACCAGCGCGTGCTCGGAGGCGACGTCCTTGTCGATGTCCACCGGATCGAGCGTCGAGTGGACGATCGACGGGCCCTCCGGCACCGTGAGGCCGTAGGCGGTGTCGGTGAACGAGCAGCCGACGCCGAAGAGGACGTCCGCCTCGCGGACGAAGTGGGTGAGCTGACCGGGCTCGCTCTTGCTCGCCGCACCGAGCGAGAGCGGGTGGTCCTCGGGGAAGGCGCTCTTTCCGTTCAGGCTCGTGGCGACGGGCGCTTCGAGCGTCTCGGCGAGTTCGGCGAGTTCGTCCCAGGCCTTCGCGTAGTGGACGCCCTGTCCGGCGTAGATCACCGGGCGCTCGGCCTCGGCGAGGATCTCCGCGGCCCTCTCGACGTCGGCCGGGTCGGGGCCGGAGCGCCGCTGGGTGGAGGGGGTGTACTCGAACTCCCCCTCGAGGTCGGTGTAGAAGACGTCCTTCGGGACCTCGACGACTGCGGGTCGGGGCCGGCCGTTGCGTGCCGTGCTGAACGCCCGGCGCATCGTCTCCCCGACCGCCTCGGGGTCGGCGAGCTGCTCGCAGGACTTACTGACCGACTGGTAGGCGACCAGCGAGTTGAACTTCGGGTCGACGTCGGTCTTCGCGAGGTCGTAGCCCGCGGGGATGGCGACGATCGGCGCGGACTCGCCGTAGGCCTGGGCGACGGCGCCGATCGAGTTCTCGGTGCCCGGACCGTGCTGGCAGGCGAACGCACCGACCTGCTCCCCCGAGGTGAGTCGGCCGATTGCGTCGGCCATGTGGACGGCCGTGCGCTCCTGTCTGGTGATGATCTTCCGGATCCCGACCTCCTCCGCCGAGTCGGTGTCGAACAGCGGGTTGCTCGGGAAGCCGAAGAGGTACTCTACACCCTCGTCTCTCAGTGTCTCCGCGATCGCTTCGTTGACGTCCATGGGTCTAACGATGGCTCATTGGGTAACACCCCTCATAAGGTTGTAGGTTCGCCCGGTCCAGCTGTCGCCTCCGAGAGGGGACCGGATCCACAACGCTCAAACCGGACTCCTGCCTCCAGCTACCATGGACGAGCGACCCGAACTCGAAGCCCTGTACGTACACGAATCGGTGGAGGCGGTCATACCCGCAGAGCCGTTCGTCGAGGCGTTTTCCGACCTCCCGGTCCCCGCCGACCTCGTCGGCGACGGCGAGCGGTATACGGAGACCGACGCGGTGGTCTCCTACGTCCCCCGGCCGGAGTACCTCGACGCGGGCTGGGTTCACTGCGCGCGCGCGGGCTACGACGAGTTCGACACCGAGGCGTACGGCGAGGCGGGCATCCCGCTCACGAACAGTTCGGGCATCCACGGCGCGACGGTCGGGGAGGTCGCCGTCGGCTTCATGCTCTCGTTCGCCCGGCTCTTTCACCTCTATCGGGATCACCAGGTCGAAGGCGAGTGGTACTCCCCGGCGTACGACCGACCGTTCACGGTGGAGAACGAACGGCTCTGCGTCGTCGGCCTGGGAACGATCGGACGTGGGGTCGCAGAGCGCGGTGCCGGCCTGGGGATGGAGGTCGTCGGCGTCCGCCGTTCGGAGGGCTCGGTACCGGGCGTCGACCGGCTCTACCACCCCGACGAGCTCGACGAGGCGATCTCCGACGCCAAATTCGTCGCCATCGCGCTGCCGCACACGCCCGCGACCGACGGCCTCTTCTCAGTACCTGAGTTCGAGACGATGCGCGAGGACGCCTACCTGATCAACGTCGCCCGCGGGCCGATCGTCGACGAGGACGCGCTGATCGAGGCGATCGATGACGGCGAGATCGCCGGCGCGGGTCTCGACGTCTTCGAGACCGAACCGCTGCCCGAGGAGTCGCCGCTGTGGGGGATGGACGAGGTGATCCTCACGCCGCACAAGGGCTCTGCGACCAACCGGTATCACCTCGACATCGCCGAGCTCGTCGCGGAGAACGTCCGGCGATACAGAGCGGGCGAGGAGCTGCGGAACCGGGTGGCGTAGCTCACACCGACTCCTTCGAGCCGAGGCGAGAGACGACGAGCGTGAGCGCCGCCGCGACGAGCGCGACGGTGCCGAGGGTGAGGAAGAGCGCTCCGGCGTCGGCGTAGGTGAGCAGGGCCCCGGCGATGGCGGCGCCGGCCGCCCCGACGCCGAACATCCCGAGGTAGGTGTAGCCGTAGGAGAGGCCGTGGACGTCGCTGGCGGCGTACTCGGCGATCACGACCTGGTAGATCGGGGCGGTCGCGTAGAGACAGAAGCCGAGCACCGCACAGAGCGCCAGGAAGGGGACGACTCCCACGGAGGCGACCGGGAGGAACGCGAACGCCATCACCGAGAGGACGGCGAGCGTCGAGAACAGCGCGTACTCCGTGCGGACCAGGTCCGTGACCCGACCCCCGGCGTACTGGCCGAGGATGCCGATCATCAACAGCCCGCTGTAGACGTACTGGCCGGGTTCGGCCGTCTGCCCCATCACCGTGACCGGCTCGAACCCGGGGAGGTTCGCGACCATGTCGGGGAGGAAGGTGAGCAGACCACGGTAGTAGGTGCCGTAGAGCAGCACGACGACGAACGTGAGCGCGAAGCCGAGGGTGAACAGTTTGCGCGAGTCGGCCAGGAAGCTCCCGAGGGTGAGCGAGCTCTCGGCCGCGTCCGCGTCGCCGACCGCCCGTTCGTCCTCGTCCGTCTCGCCGCCGTCCGCGACGGGCTCCTCCTCGGCGTAGCGGTCGGTCTCGAAGTCGATCGTCGACCCGAGGACGACCACGACGACCGCCGGGACGACGAGCAGGCCGGCGACGAGGCGCCAGTCGAGGAAGACGAGCGCGAGCGCGGCGAGCAGCGGCCCGAACGCCGTACCGACGTTGCCACCGACGCCGTGGTAGGCGAAGACGGTCCCACGCTCTCGCGCCCCGCGGCTGATCAGCGAGAGCCCGGCCGGGTGGTAGATGCTGGCCGCGGCACCCCAGAGGACGACCGCGACCGCGAGGGTGTAGACGCTCGGCGAGAGCGCGAGCGCGAGGAATCCCCCGCCCATCCCGACGACCGAGACGACGATCAGTCGGCGCGAGCCGTACCGATCCGCGAGCACGCCGCTCGGGACCGCGCCGACGCCGACGAGGCCGTAGCCGATGCCGACGACCAGTCCGAGCACCGCCGCCGAGACGTCGAAGACGTCGAGCCAGATGACGATGAAGATCGGGATCGACAGCTCGTAGGTGTGGAAGATCCCGTGAGCGAGCGCCGTGAAGACGGTTATCGAGCGGTCGTTGTCGTCGAGCGCCATCGAACGCTGAGGGAGAGAACGTCGGGTCGTTTAATCGCTTCGTTGTGGGTCCGTCCTACCGCCTTCCCGGCGGCGCGACGGCCCCGATCGGCGTCACTCCTCCTGGGCGTCGACCACGGCGACGGCCGCGAGGTTGACGATGTCCTTCACCTCGTCGCCGCGCTGGAGCACGTGGACCGGCTTGTCCATCCCGACGAGCATCGGGCCGGTCGCCTCCGCCCCGCCCAATCGCTGGAGGAGCTTGTACGCGATGTTGCCGGCCTCGAGGTTCGGGAAGACTAGCACGTTCGCCGGCTCCTCCAGTTCGGAGAACTCGTAGGTGCCCGTCAGGATCTCCTCGACCACCGCGGTGTCGGCCTGCATCTCGCCGTCGACCGGGAAGTCGACCTCGGGGTCCTCCCGGAGGAGCTTCGCCGCGTCACGGGGCTTTCGCGTCCCCTCGTTGTCGACGCTGCCGAAGTTCGAGTACGAGAGCATCGCCGCCCGGGGTTCGACGTTGAACCGGCGGGCGAGCTTCGCCGTCTGCTTCGTCACCTCCGCGAGCACCTCCTCGTCGGGGTCCTGGTTCACCGTCGCGTCTGCGAGGAAGACCACCTGGTTCTGGAAGGCGAGCATGTAGACGCCGGCGGCGTAGTTCACGTCCTCCGCGGTGCCGATCACCTGCAGCGGCGGGCGCAGCGCCGTCGGGTAGTGGTGGGTGAGCCCCGTGAGCATCGCGTCGGCCTCGCCGGCGTCGACGAGCACGCTCCCGAGGTAGTTCGAGTCGGTCTCGACGAGGTCGGCCGCCTCGCTTCGGGTGATGCCCTTTCGCTTTCGTTTCTCGTAGAGCGCGTCGGCGTAGCCGTCGAGTTTCCCCTCCGAGAGGTCGACGACCTCGGGTTCGTACTCCAGACCCAGCCGGGCGATCGTCCGGTCGATCTCCGCCCGTTCGCCGATCAGCACCGGCTCCGCGATCCCCTCCTCCTCGATCTGGTAGGCCGCGCGGATCATCTTCTCGTCCTCGCCCTCGGCGAGCGCGAGGCGTTTCGGCTCGCTCTTCGCCTTGTTCAGCACGACCCGCATCATCTCGCGTGACTTCCCGAGGCGCGCTTCGAGCTCCTCTCTGTACTCGTCGATCTCGATCTCCTTTCGCGCCGCACCGCTGTCCATGGCCGCCTGCGCGACGGCCGGCGAGAGCTCGAACAGCACCCTGGGGTCGACCGGCTTCGGGATGATGTACTCGGGGCCGAACTGGAGCGGCTCGCTCCCCCCGTAGGCTTTCACCACCGCGTCGGGGACGTCCTGTTTCGCGAGGTCGGCGATCGCCTCCGCGCAGGCGATCTTCATCGCCTCGTTGATCTCGGTCGCCCGGACGTCGAGCGCACCGCGGAAGATGAACGGGAAGCCGATGACGTTGTTCACCTGGTTCGGGTAGTCCGAACGCCCGGTCGCCATGATCACGGTGTCGTCGCGGGCCGCTTTCGCGTCCTCGTAGGTGATCTCCGGGTCGGGGTTCGCCATCGCGAAGATGATCGGGTTCTCGGCCATCGACCGGACCATCTCCTGGCTCACGATGCCGGCGATCGAGAGGCCGACGAGCACGTCCGCACCCTCCACCGCGTCGGCCAGCCCCCCCTCATCGCGGTCGCTCGCGAACTCGCGTTTGTACTCGTTGACCTCCTCGGCGCGGGACTCGGTGATGATCCCCGAGGAGTCACACATCGTGATGTTCTCGCGCTGGACCCCGAGCGAGACGTAGAAGCGGGCGCTCGCGAGCGCGCTCGCGCCCGCACCGGAGAAGACGACCTCGAGCTCCGAGAGCTCCTTTCCGGCGAGTTCGGCGGCGTTCAGCAGCGCCGCCCCGGAGATGATCGCGGTGCCGTGCTGGTCGTCGTGGAAGACGGGGATCGACATCCGCTCGCGGAGGGTCTCCTCGATCTCGAAACACTCGGGCGCCTTGATGTCCTCTAAGTTCACGCCGCCGAACGTCGGCTCCATCAGTTCGACCGCGCGAACGAACTCCTCGGTGTCGGTCGTGTCGAGTTCGATGTCGAAGACGTCGATGTCCGCGAACCGCTTGAAGAGCACGCCCTTGCCCTCCATCACGGGCTTCGAGGCGGCCGCGCCGATGTCGCCGAGACCCAACACCGCGGTGCCGTTCGAGACGACGCAGACGAGGTTGCCCTTCGCGGTGTAGCTGTAGACCTCCTCGGGGCGCTCGGCGATCACCTCACACGGCCGGGCGACGCCCGGCGAGTAGGCGAGGCTCAGATCCCGCTGTGTGTTCGTCGGTTTGGTCGTGGCGATCTCGATCTTACCCGGCGGGTCGGTCCGGTGGTACTCAAGCGCGTCGTCTTCGAGTGACATACCGTGAGATACCCCGCCCCTCTCAAAAAGGTGTCGTCGTTAGCGGGGAGGCGTTTCGACGGTCGTCGAACTCCGGCACTGGAAAGAGTGAAACGGCTCCGCTCCAACGCGGAGACATGGCAACGACACACACGATGGGGGCGTTCGAACGCTCGCTCGCCGCCCTCGACGTGGGCTTTTCGCGTACCGATCCCGACGGGTTCGAGGCGGCGCTCTCCGATACGATCACCGAGCCTGCGGTCGGCGCCCGACTCGGGTTCGAGGGGCTCGCCCTCCCCGAGAGCGTGACCCTCGATCCGAGCCCGAGAGAGCTCGAGGAGGCCGTCACGGGCGTCACGGCCGCCTCCTTCGCGGTCGCCGAGTACGGTTCCCTGATACTGCCCTCGACGCCGGACGGAAGCGAGATCGTGAGTGTGTTCTGTGACCACCACGTCGCCGTCCTCGCCGAGAGCGATCTCGTACTCGACGTCCCGACGGCGTTCGCCCGACTCTCCGAGGAGGTCGGCGAGGCGAGAGCCAGCGCGATCGTCGCGACCGGTCCGAGCGCGACCGCCGACATGGGCGAACTCGTCCGGGGCGCACACGGCCCGAAGACCGTCGACGTACTGCTCGTGGAGGGGCTGTGAGCACCGACCGGGCGGAGACCGCCGCGAGGCTCAGGGAGCTCCTCGAGACCGAGGGCGACTCGGTGAAGGCGAACACGGCCGTCTTCAACCGGGGGCGCTACGACTCGGTCGCGGAACTGGACGACTACGAGGAGCTGAAAGATCGCGCCCGCGAGATCAAGGAGGACGCGATCGAACGGCTTCCCGAACTGATCGACGAACTCACCGAGAGCGTGGAGGAGAACGGCGGCCACGTCTACCTCGCGAGCGATGCGGCGGCCGCGAACCGCTACATCGAGGAGGTCTGTTTGGAGGCGGGCGCGGAGACACTGGTGAAGTCGAAGTCGATGACCTCCGAGGAGATCGAGGTGAACGACCATCTGGAGCAGGCAGGGATCGACGTCACCGAGACCGACCTCGCGGAGTTCGTCCTCCAGATAGCGAACGAGGAGCCCTCACACATCGTCGCGCCGGCGATCCACAAGTCCCGCGAGGAGATCGCACGGTTGATCGAGACGGTGTTCGATCCCGACGACCCGCCGGAGACCGCCGAAGAGCTCACCATGTTCGCACGAGAGCACCTCCTGGAGAAGGTGAAGGCGGCTGACGTGGGGATGACCGGGGCGAACTTCCTCGTCGCGGAGTCGGGGACGATGATGCTCGTGACCAGCGAGGGCAACGCCCGGAAGTCGGCGGTCGCCCCGGACACGCACGTCGCGCTCGCGGGCGTCGAGAAGATCGTCCCCCGGTTCGAGGACCTCGCGCCGTTCGTCGAGCTGATCGGCCGGTCGGGGACCGGCCAGGACCTCACCTCCTACGTCTCGTTGCTCACGCCGCCGGTCGAGAGCCCCGCGGTCGACTTCGACTCGCCCGACGTCCCCGGATTCGGCGGCTCGGACGCGGAACGGGAGTTCCACCTCGTCCTGCTGGACAACGGTCGGATGGCGATGCGCGAGGACAGCGACCTGCAGGAGACGCTCTACTGCATCCGGTGTGCGGCCTGTTCGAACACCTGTGCGAACTTCCAGCACGTCGGCGGCCACGCCTTCGGCGGGGAGACCTACTCGGGCGGGATCGCGACCGGCTGGGAGGCGGGCGTCCACGGCCTCGATTCGGCGGCGGAGTTCAACGACCTCTGTACGGGCTGTTCGCGCTGTGTGCCGGCCTGCCCCGTGAAGATCGACATCCCGTGGATCAACGAGGTGGTGCGAGACCGGATCAACCACGGGACTGGAGGCGAGTTCGACTTCCTCGTCGACGGCCTGGTGCCCGACGCCGAGGAGGGTGGGCCCGACCTCCAGAAGCGGCTGTTCGGCAACTACGGCACGCTCGCGAGGCTGGGAAGCGCGACCGCGCCGGTCTCGAACTGGGTCGGCTCGCTCCCGCCGGCGAGGCTCGCGATGGAGCGGCTGTTCGGGGTCGACCGCAGGCGGCCGCTCCCGAAGTTCCAGCGCGAGACGCTCGTCGACTGGTTCGAGGGGCGAGGGGGTCCGCGCGTGAGCGCCGTCGACGCCGAGCGCGAGGCGGTGTTCTACGCCGACGCCTACACGAACTACGTCGATGTCGGGCGGGGGAAGGCGACGGTGCGGACGCTCGAGGCGCTCGGCGTCCACGTTCGGGTGCCGGCGGTCCCCGAGAGCGGCCGGGCACCCCTGAGTCAGGGGATGCTCGCGACCGCAGACGAGGCCGCGAGCGCTGTCTACGGGACCCTCGCGGAGCACGTCGATTCCGGGAGGGATATCGTCGTCGTCGAGCCGAGCGACCTCGCGATGTTCCGGTCCGATTACGAACACCTCCTGCCCGAGCGGTCGTTCGACCGCCTCGCGGAGAACAGCTACGAGATACTCGAGTACGTCTACGGCCTGCTCGAGAACGGCGCGGGCGAAGAGCGCTTGCGAGCCGGTCAGGACCGCGTCGCCTACCACAGCCACTGTCAACAGCGCACGCTCGGCCTCGAAGGCTACACCGAGGCGGTGCTGGAGCGACTCGGCTACGACGTGCTCACGTCGGAGGTGGAGTGCTGCGGGATGGCCGGCTCGTTCGGCTACAAGCGCCAGTACTACGACCTCGCGGTCGACGTCGGCCACGACCTGGTCGACCAGTTCGAGCGGCCGGGCGAGCGCGACAGGGTCGTCCTCACGAGCGGCACCTCCTGTACCGACCAGCTGGACGACCTCATGGCGAGAGAGCCGATCCACCCGATCGAACTGATCGCACCCGAATAAAAAAGCGGTTTTCCGCGGCGATACCGGTCTCAGTAGACGTCGAACACCGACGGGACGACGTCCGGCATGACGTAGACGAACAGCAGCGTCCACACCCCGACGAGGATCGCGTAGTAGAACATCGGGATCAGGTTCAGCCGGATCACACGGCCCTCCTGGCCGACGAGACCCACGGTCGCGAGCGCCGCGACGACGTTGTGGATCGCGACGAGGTTCCCCACGGCTCCGCCGGTGGCCTGCGCACCGACGACGATCTGGCTCGGGAGGTCGAGCTGATGGGCGGCGGTGAACTGGAAGCCACCGAACGTGATGTTCGAGACGGTGTTCGAGCCGACCATGATCGCGGCGAGCGCCCCGATCGCGGGGGCGATCGCCGGATAGAGCGGCCCGGTTATCGCCGCGGTCTCGATCGCCAGCAGTTCGATCATGCTCGCGGGACCGCCGTTGATCGTCGCGAACTCGGCGGCACCCGGCGCGCCGCCTGACTGGATCATCACCTGCACCATCGCGATCACGAAGATGAGCGCGATGAACGGCGAGACGAGCTTCTCGGCCGCCTCAGCCCACGCGGCTTTGACCTGCTGGCCATTCATACCGAAGATGCCGATCGCGAGGATCGAACTGACCAGTAGCCAGAAGCCGGGGACGTTCACCCACGCGATGTCGGCGCCGAGGGCCTCGAAGCCGAGGATCGGTTCCCAGAGGATCACGACCCCGAGCGTGATCGAACCGATCGCCTCGGTGCCGATCGTGACGCCGAGGTTGGGGTCGGTCAGCGCCTCCGAGATCGGGTCGACCACCCGCGTGACGACGAGCAGGACGATCAGGATGATGTAGGGCGACCACGCCTTCAGCAGCGACATCTGGGGCGCCGTGGTCGCGGGGGCGGTGCCGCCGTCGGAGACGACAGCCTCTTCGGGGCCGCCGTTCCCGCCGCCGCCGTTGCCGCCCTCGCCGGGCTCGATCGTCCCGACCCAGTGGGAGGGCCACTCCTCACGCGGGGGGAAGTCCCACTCGGTCTCCGGGAGGAGATAGCCCTGGCGGAGCACGAAGATGGTGATCGCACCGCCCACCATCGCCCCGATGAGCGAGGGGAACTCCGCGGTGATGAACCACGCCGACGCCCAGTAGGGGACCGCGAAGGCGACCCCGGCGAACAGACAGAGCGGCGCGACCTCGAAGGCGGGCTTCAGCGACCGCTCCTCCCGGTCCCCGAAGAAGTAGACGACCATCCCGACCGCGAACAGGGGCATGACGAAGCCCGTGAGCGCGTGATACGTCGCGGCCCACGCGGCGACGTCCTGTGAGTACTGGACGACGCTCATCCCGCCGTCGGCTTCGATCGCCTCCTCGTAGATCTCGAGCGGCGTCTGGATACCGACGATGATCGGCGTGCCGACCGCGCCGTAGGTGACGGCGATGACGTGGCCGATCAACGCGGCGATCACCGCCGCGAGCGCCGGGAAGCCGAGCGCGAGCAGAAGCGGTGCGACGACTGCAGCGGGCGTGCCGAAGCCGGCCGCCCCCTCGATGAACGTCGCGAGGAAGAAGGCCAGCAGCACGATCTGGACCCGTCGGTCGTCGGATACGGCCGAGAAGCCGGCGTTGATCCGGTCGAACGCACCGGCCTGAATCAGCGTATAGAGCAGGACGAGCGCGCCGAAGACGATCCAGAGGATCTCGATCGCGGTCATCACCCCGACGATCGACGACCCCGCGAGATACGCCGGCGGGTTGTTCCAGAAGACGAAGCCGACGACCAGCGCGACGACCCACGCGATCGGCATCGCGCGCGTCGCCGGCCAGAGCAAGCCGACCAGTAAGACGGCGACGACGATCAACGGTGCCGCCGCCGCGATCACTCCCATCACCACGTTCGATCACCGGACTCCACACCTGATTCGGTCCCGATCATTGTGAACAACTCACGCTCACCTGCTCAGTGATAGCTCATAACTATTAGGGTTGGTTTCGGCGCGTTGAAATGGAATCAGTGTGGGAGGGCTACGGCGTCAGCACTGCCTCGACCTTCTCGATCGGGTGTGGCGGGTTCTCGTCGCCGTAGCCGTCGCCGATCTGGCTCCGGCAGGAGCCACCCGGGGCGATGACGCTGTCGCCGTCGCTGGCGTCGATCTTCCGGAACAGATCAGCCGCGATCGCCTTCGAGAGGTCGTAGTGTTCGGTCTCGTAGCCGAACGAACCGGCCATCCCACAGCAACTCGAATCGAGCACGTCGACGTCGTAGCCCGCTCGCCCGAGTACGCCCACCGCGTGGTGGTCCTTTCCGGTGGACTTCTGGTGGCAGTGGCCGTGATAGGTGAGCGACTCACCGGGGATCATCAGCCGTTCGCCCTCGACCAGCGAATCGATCAGGCGGTGCTCGTCGAGGTACTCCATGATCCCGTAGGACGCGTCGGCGACCCGGTCGGTCTCCGCGCCCGGAATGAGGTAGGTGTACTCGTCCTGGAAGACGACGGCGTCCGAGGGCTCGATCGCGACGATCTCCCAGCCGTTCTCGACGTAGGGCTCGAAGGCCTCGACGTTCGTCCGTGCCCGTTTCTCCGCCTCGTCGAGTAACCCGACCGAGTAGGCCGCCCGACCGCTCGGCCCGCACTCGTCGGGGATCCGCACGTGGACGCCCGCGGCCTCGAGGACGCGGATCGCCGCCTTCCCCGGCTCCGGGTAGCTGTAGTTGGTGTACGTATCGGGGAAGAGCAACACCTTCCGGTCCGCCTCCGTCTCGCTGATGCGTGGACCACGCGCTGCGTACCAGTCGGCGAGCGACTCGCGGCGGAACGGCGGGAGCTTCCGATCGGGGGCGATCCCCGCCACCTTCTCCATCACGAGCCGTGATCCCGGGAGCTTCGGACCGAGGTTCGATACCGGCGCGAGTTTGCTCCCGAGCCACGAGAGCCGGTCGATGTTCCCGAAGAGCTTCGTCCGGAGATCCGAGCCCTCGCGCTCGTGGTACTGGTGTTTCACCTCGGTCTTCAGCTTCGCGAGGTCGACGCCGGTCGGACAGTCCGACTTACAGCCCTTACAGCCGATACAGAGGTCGAGCACCTCCTCCTGGAACCGTTCGCTGTAGAGCTCCTCGGTCGGGATCTCGCCCGATATCGCCGCCCGAAGCATGTTCGCGCGCCCGCGCGTCGTGGCGATCTCGTCTTTCATCCCCCGGTAGGTCGGACACATCACGTCGTCGGTCTGTCGGCAGGTCCCACAGCCGTTACAGAGCTCGACGAGGTGCGAGAAGCCACCCTCCTTCGAGAAGTCGAGTTTCGTCTGCGGCTCGATCGACTGGTAGCCCGTACCGTAGCGGAGGTTCTCGCGCATGTCGGTCGGGTCGTCCTCGCGGTAGACGACCTTCCCGGGGTTCATCCGCCAGTCGGGGTCGAAGACGCTCTTGACCTCCTTGAACGCCTCCCAGAGCACGGGGCCGTACATCTTCGGGTTGAACTCCGTCCGGGCGAGTCCGTCGCCGTGTTCGCCGGAGAAGGAACCGTGGCGCTCCAGGACGAGATCCGTGACGTCGTCAGAGATCGACCGCATCGTCTCGATCCCCTGGCCGTCCTTGAGGTTGAGGATCGGCCGGATGTGGAGCGTCCCACTGCCCGCGTGCGCGAAGTAGGCAGCGGAGGTGCCGTGGTCGTCGAGCACGCGCTCGAACTCCTGGACGTACTCCGCGAGCTCCGCCGGGGGCACCGTCGCGTCCTCGATGAACGGGTAGGGCTTCGGATCGCCCTCGAGCGCCATCAGCAGCGGGATCGCCGCCTTCCGGAGCTTCCAGATGTCCGCCTGGTCCTCGTCGGTGTAGGCCTCGAGGACGTCGAAGGCGTC
>SKWB01000379.1 GCA_007129135.1 Halococcaceae archaeon
CGAGGCGGGTGCGGAGCCCGACGTCGAGACGGTCGAACTCGAGGTGCCCGAACGGGAGGAGAGCCCCGCCGAGGTGCTCGGCGAGGACGCCTCGGCCGCGAGCGACGTGGTTCGGGTGTTCGAGGAGCTGGAGGTGATCTGAGATGGTGCTCGCGCTCGCCGAGGTTCGAGAGGGGTCGGTCGAGGAGGTCTCGCTCGAGACGCTCACGCTCGCCCGGAACGTAGCGGAGGCGGAGGGAGAGGCGCTCGAAGCGGTCGCCTTCGCCGACGGGGCGTCGGAGCTCGTCGACGAACTCGGCGAGTTCGGCGTCTCGCGGCTCCACGTCGTCGAACACGAACTGCTCGACGCCTACGCCCCCGACGCCTGGGCCGAGAGCATCCGGGGGCTGGTCGACGACCGGGAGCCAGCCGCGGTGTTCGCGCCCGGAACCGATCGGGGCACGGAGGTACTCGCACGGCTCGCGACACGCCTCGACCTCCCGATGGCGGCGAGCTGTACCGCCGTCGAGGTAGGCGACGGCTACGAGATCACGCGACAGCGCTGGGGCGGCAGCCTGATCGAGCACGCCCGCCTCGACGCACCCACGGCGCTGCTGTCCGTCGCCCCACACGAGGTGGCCGCCGAGGCGGCTCCGGTCGAGGAGACGGCCATCGAGCGGTTCACTCCCGAGCTCGACGAGGCGGACGTCGCGGTGCGCGTCGTCCGCTGGGAGGAGTCGGATGCAGAGGGCGTCCCGCTGCCGGAGGCCCGGGTGGTCGTCGGCGGCGGCCGGGGCGTCGGCGGCGCGGAGGGCTTCGGCCAGCTCGAGGAGCTCGCGGAGCTGCTCGCCGGGACGGTCGGCGCCTCACGGGCCGCCGTCAACGAGGGCTGGCGGCCCCACGACGACCAGATCGGCCAGACGGGCGCGAAGATCTCGCCGGAGCTCTACGTCGCGGCGGGCATCAGCGGTGCCGTCCAGCACTGGGTCGGCTGCAAGGGAGCGGAGAACGTGCTCGCGATCAACACCGACCCAGAGGCGGCGATCGTCCGGAAGGCCGACTGGGCCGTCCTCGGCGACCTCCACGAGGTCGTCCCGGCGATCGTCGAGGAGCTCCGGGCGGCCGGCGAGTGATCCCCCATCCCCATCGATCAGCGCCCGGCCCGAGCGCCGATCGTCATCCCGTGTCCGCGAGATACGAAAACTATTTACCCATAAAAGGGAAGGGACGGCATGGAACGGCTCGAGGACGTCCCGGTCGAAGAACTCCGGACGGCCCTGGAGCGAGTCGAGGGGAAGAAGCCGGCGATGCGGCTGCTCGCGGCGATCGCGTACAAACACGGCGTCACCCAGACCGAGCTCGCCGAGTGGTACGGCGTCGAGCGCAAGACGATCTACAACTGGTTCACGCGGATCGAGGAGGGGCCGATCGAGGAGGCGGTGGTGGACGAGAAACGACCGGGCCGGCCGCCGAAGTTGGGGAGAGAAGCGCGGGAGGCGCTCCGGGCCGACCTCGAACGGTCACCCACGGACGTGGGCTACGACGGGGAGGTATGGACCCCCGATCTGGTGAGAGAGCACGTCCGCACCCGCTTCGGCGTCGAGTACTCCGAATCGAGCTGTCGTCGGCTCCTCCTCGAGCTCTCGGGAGAGTAACTACTTCTGTAGATGTGGCCGAACACCGAAAACACGATATCGACCGCCCCGGTCGCTTCGAATATGGATCCGGTCGTCTCGCTGGTTCCGGGCGATCGTGGGGTCGTCGAGCGGCTGCTCTCGGAGGTCGGTCTCCCCACCGAGGACCTCGACGGTCCCGCCGACCTCTTCGTCGCCGCGCGTGACGGGGAGGTCGTCGGCTGTGGCGGCGTGGAGCGCTACGGCGAGGCGGCGCTCCTCCGCTCGGTCGCGGTCGCCCCCGAGGCGAGGGGCGAGGGGTACGGCACGGCGATCTGTCGGGCGCTGTTCGGCGAGGTCGCCCGCGGCGGTGCGGACGATCTCTACCTCCTGACGACCGACGCCGCGGGCTTCTTCGAACGGATCGGCTTCGAGCCGGTCGAGCGGGCGTCGGTACCGGAGGCGATCGGTGAGACGCACCAGTTCGCGGAGCTCTGTCCCGAAACTGCGACGTGCATGCGGAGGGAGCTGACCGAGATCGATCGCCTCCGTGGGCATCCGGCGGTCACGAACCAGCGCCAGCGGATCGATCTCACCCGTGAGGAGTTCGCGGGCGTCGCCGACGCGGTCGGATCGGGGGTCGACCGCTGGGTCGGCGGGCTGGTTCGCTCCGCCGCAGGGGCGGTCCTCCTCGTCCGGAACGGCTGGAGCGACGGCTGGGTGATCCCCGGCGGGAAGGTCGAGGAGGGCGAGTCGCTCGGCGAGGCGGTCCGTCGAGAGGTTCGCGAGGAGACGGGCGTCTCGATCCGGGGACCGGAGCCCGTCGCGCTCGTCGAGCAGACGTTCACGGACGGCGACCGCGAGGTGGACGGGTGGTTCGTCGTCTTCGCCGCCGACGCGGAAAGCGAGGCGCTCGCGCTCGATCCTGGGGTCGAAGACGAGACGATCCACGAGGTACGGTGGTTCGACCGGCTCCCCGAGGAACTCGAACACCGGTCGGTGATCGAGCGGGTGCTCTCCGACCGATGACCGCGCCGTCGCCGGTAGTCGGCGCGTGCGACCAATACCGATAAGGACGCCCCCGGAGTCGACACGGTATGGAGTACCACGAGGCCGTCGCCTTCCTCTACGACCTGCGTCGGTTCAGGCCGAAGCCGGGGACGGAGTCGACCGCCGACCTGCTCTCTCACCTCGGCGAGCCCCAGGAGGGGATCACGTTCGTCCAGGTCGCGGGATCGAACGGGAAGGGCAGCACGGCCCGGATGACGGAGGCGGTACTTCGCGAAGCGGGCCTCGTGACCGGGCTCTACACCTCGCCGCACTTCCAGGACCTCGGCGAGCGGATCACCGTCGACGGCCGGCGGATCACCGAAACCGCGATCTGCGAGTTCGCGGAGAGGATCCGACCCAGGGTGATCGCACGGGCCGCGGTGGGCGAGCCGCCGACGTTCTTCGAGGTGGTGACCGCGATGGCGCTCTGGGAGTTCGACCGGCGCGAGGTCGACGTCGCGGTGCTCGAGGTGGGGATCGGCGGGAGACTCGACGCGACGAGCGTCGTCGACCCCGCCGCGAGCGCGGTGACGAACGTGACGCTCGAACACGCGGGGATCATCGGCGACACCGTCGAGGAGATCGCCCGGGACAAGGCCCACGTCGCACCTGCGGAGAGCCCCCTCGTGACCGCGGCGACGGGCGAGGCACTCGCTACGGTCAGGGAGCAGGCCGGTGACGTGCTCACCGTCGGCGAGTCGGGGACCGACGTGGTCGCCACCTACCGCGGTCGGGTAAACCACACCGAGAGCGAGATCGCGCTCTCGGGGCCGGGGTTCGACTGCGAGACTCGCCTGCCGCTGCTGGGGGCGTACCAGGCGGAGAACGCGGGCGTCGCCGCCGCACTCGCGACGCAGGTGGCGGACGTCGGAGAGGCGGCGCTGGCCCGCGGGCTCCGGTCGGCCTACTGGCCGGGTCGGTTCGAGGTGATGGGACGGGAGCCGCTCTCGGTGCTCGACGGGGCGCACAACCCCGGTGCCTGTGAGACGCTCTCGGAGCTACTCTCGGAGTTCGCGTACGACGACCTCCACCTCGTCGTCGGCGTGATGCACGAGAAGGACCACCACGCGATGGCCGAGGCGCTGCCGAGCGCGGAGCACGTCGTCACCTGCGCGCCGTC
>SKWB01000004.1 GCA_007129135.1 Halococcaceae archaeon
GCCGGGACCCCGAGTAACTCCGCGATGACGATCACCGGCAGCGGGTAGGCGAGGTCGGAGACGACGTCGAACTCCCCGCCATCGAGCGCGTCCGCGAGCAGGTCGTCGGTGATCTCCCGGATCCGCGGCTCCATGTCGCGGATCTCGCTCGGGCGGAACTCGTTCTCGACGACGGAACGGAGGGCGTCGTGACGCGGCGGATCCTGGAAGAGCATCGTCTCGAAGATCAGCTCCTCCTCGGGCCGCTCGGGCGCCTGGTAGGCGGTCGATCGCCGGAGGTCGACCGAGAACGTCTCATCGTCGTCGAGCACCCGTTTGACGTCGTCGTAGCGGAAGACGTCCCACGTTCGTCGGCTCGGATCGTACCGCACGGGTGCCTCGGTCCGCATCTCTCGATACCAGTCGTAGGGTTCGAGCCACGCCTCCCGGCTCGAGAGTTCGTCCGGGAACGCCTGCAACCCCTGTGGATCGGCGCTGCTCATGAATCGGTGTACGGGACCGACGGGCAAATAGCCCCGAGTTCTCATAGCGATTGGTGCGACTGGTTACCGGTTCGATCGCCCGACATCGCGCGGTCGATACCGGAACGACTCGCGACAATCAGTATCACACCCCGGGGGAGCCCCTATTGGTCGACTCGACGACCCTCGCTGAGGTCGACGCTCGAGCCCGCCTGGTTCACCGCCGCGGCCGCCTCCAGACCGATACCGTTTGGACGGCCGTCGGTTCGGTCGACGACGAATTCGCGGGCGGAGACCCGTCGTATCCAGACGGAGTATCGCTCCTGTGATGGGCTCGCAGTGCCACGGACGGCGACACCGCGGACCTCACCCGCCGTGGCCTCCGTCGGCCCGTGCCGATTCGGACCGCGTGACGGTGTGAATCGGACCGAACAGGCCCGCCGGGTCGTACCGGTCTTTCACCTCGGCCAGGCGCTCGTCCGTCTCGTCGTGCCGGGACCGTCGCTGGGACTCGATGTCGTCCGCCTCGCCCAGTCCAGGGAAGTTCCGATAGCCCTCGCCCGTGGAGTGGACGTGCATCTCCCGCTGGAAGGACCGCGCCCAGTCGAGGACCGCCTCGTCCGTCTCGGGGTCGTCCCACTTGCAGTCGATGGCGAGGAGATACGGGTGCTCCCGGCCGCTGAACGCCGTCGCGTGCTCCGGGACGTCGGCGATCGCACCGCCGAGGTTCCACACGTAGTAGAGCACCCGGGGGTCCGGCCGCGTTTCCGCACGATCGAGGATATCGGCGACGACCTCGTCGCTCAGCGAATCGAGGTAGACCGACCCCTGGTAGTACCGGTGTTCGTGCGGCGGGAAGAACGGATCGAACCCCTGCTGGAGGTCGACGTACCGCGTCCGGCCGCTGAAGTCGAACAGCGGCGAGCCGAACTCCCGAAGCGGCCGGAGGAGCTCTTCGCCCTCCACGGGATCGCCGGAGTGGACGGCGGTGATGATGGCGACCGGGTCGTCGTGGTACTCCTCCGGGAAGTGGGGGTCCTCGGGAACCCCCCAGACGATCGCCTCCCCGCTGACCGTTCGTGGCGCGGTCTCGACGAAGTCGCGCCAGGCCTCGAAAGCCGCGTTCGCGTCCTCGATCGGGTGCCAGGTCTCCACCGTGGCCACCTCGGTTCCGATGGGGTGCGCCTCGAACTCGAAGGCGGTCACGATGCCGAAGCCACCGCCACCCCCGCGGACCGCCCAGAAGAGCTCCGCGTGTTCGTCCTCGCTGGCGGTCAGGAACCGGCCGTCGGCGGTGACTACATCGACCGAGACGAGGTTGTCACAGGTCAGGCCGTACTGTCGCCGGAGGTGGCCGTAGCCGCCGCCGAGCGTCAGGCCTCCGACACCGGTGTGGGAGACGACCCCGCCCGGCACGGAGAGTCCGAACGCCTGCGTCGCGTGGTCGACGTCCCGCCAGGTGGCACCCCCGCCGACGCGGACCCGCCGGCCCCCGAGATCGACGTCGACCCAGTTCATCGGGGAGCAGTCGATGACGATCCCGTCCTCGCACGTCCCGAGGCCCGCGGCGTTGTGTCCGCCGCCGCGGACGGCGACGAGCAGGTCCCGTTCGTGGGCGAACTCGACCGCACCGACGACGTCGGCGACGTCCCGACATCGTGCGATCACGGCGGGCCGTTTGTCGATCATGCCGTTCCAGACGGCGCGAGTGTCGTCGTAGTCTGACTCGCCGGGGAGGATCAGGTCGCCGAGAAAGTCCGATTCCAATCCCTCGTACGGGTCGTTGGTGCTCTCTTCGGATCCCATACGTCACGCTCCGACCGCGAAACCATTATAGATGTCCGATGAAATATTTCACGGCGCGAACCATCTCACGCCATGAAACGACCGATCGGTCGGCGCTCGCCGATCCGGCCTACGGGACCGACGTCAGCGAACCGTGTTCGTAGGCGTCTTCGAACGGCTGCGCTTCCGCACGGAACCGTTCGTAACACGACTCCGCCCAGGCTCGCATTTCGGTACTGGTGCTCTCGACGAGCGCCTGGAACCCGCCCCGCTCGTGACCGTAACAACAGATGGTCACCCGGTCGTCGAAGAGACAGATCTCGTACCGGTCGTCGACCGGAAGCTCCTCGTGCAGCAAGACGGTGTAGCTCTCGCTCGTGGCCGCTTCCACGACCGTCTCTTCGTCCCACGTCAGGAGCTCCTCGAAGACCTCGACCGGGTAGACGTACTCACACCGGAAGGCGTCCCGGTCGTCGAGGAACCGATCGAAGGAGGCCTCCAGTGTTCGCAACCCCAGCATCGCCACACCGAATCCACGCCACGTAGTGCTCTCAGCGATCAACTCCAGACGGCGTTCGGTAGGTCGGTCCGGATACCCGGGACTTGGGTACGTGACGTCCACGTCCGTGAACAGCTCGACGCCGAACCCATCGAACTCGTGTGGCAACGAGTGCCAGACGTCACGAAGCCGCGACTCGACCGTCATCGCGTCCACGAACTCCGCTAGTCGGTCGGCGACGAACTCGCCCAGACCGGTCAGCCGGTACGCCCTGTCCTCCCGTTCCACCCAGTTGCGCTCCTCGAAATCCGAGAGGATCCGGCTCATGGTCGGCGACGACGCTCCCGTTGTGGATCGCAACGCGTTTCGGTCACTCGGCCCCGTGGACAGCGTGTCGAGCACGGCGACGCGGTGGTCCGACGTGACGAGAAACCCGATATCGTCAGGTGTCGCACCCATGGCAGTGGTACGTATTGGCACGCATTAACGGTATAGGTCGGACCGTCGACGAGGGTCATCCCAGACGGAGCGCTCCCCGAACCGTACGATCCGACCGCTTCCGAACGATGAGGGGACCCAAGAAGGGCCGTACGAGAGCCCCGTTACGAAACGAACCGATCCGCCGCGCTAGTTGATCTCGATCTCCTGACCGCGCACCGTCGTCCGCTCCATGATCGGCAGCCGGACCTCGAGCACGCCGTTTCGGTAGCTCGCGTCGATCTCGTCCGGCTCGATCTCCTTCGGCAGGCGGAAGGTGCGGTGGTAGGTCTGTCGGCGGTTCCGCGACTCGTCTTCGTGCTCCGCGGCGACGTAGAGTCGGCCCTCGTCCCAGCTGACGGACATCTCGTCGCGGTCGAAGCCGGGCATCTCGATCGTGAGCACGAACTCTCCGTCCTCCTCGTAGAGCTCTACCTCGTCCTCACCGAACCAGTTGCCGAACACTCTGCTCGGGAAGTCGAGTCCTTGTGACCATTGGCTGGTTGGTGTGGTGGGTAGCATCTGCATCACCC
>SKWB01000193.1 GCA_007129135.1 Halococcaceae archaeon
CGCGAGAGACCACTTCCTCTAGTTCCTGATCTGCCATCGTTCACCTCCGTAGTCAGAGCCCTGGGGCTACTACGGTGTGAAACAGGCTACGCCTGTCTCGTTCGCGAGAAGACGGATGCGAGACTTAAACCCGTCGAACCCGAACCGACTACTCCTCGTCCTCTTCGCTTCCCTCGTCCGCGTCGTCACCGTCCGTACCCGCCTCCTCGTCGCCCGTACCCGCTTCGCCGTAGTCGTGCTCGCCGTAGTGCCACTCCACTTCGACCTCGAGTTCGGCCTCGCTGCCGTCGTCCTCGTACTCGACTTCGACCTCGGCCGGGTCGCTCGGATCGATCTCCACGGTCGCCTTCCCGACGACGACCTCGAACTGCCCCTCTCCCCGGAAGCCCTCGGCGAGCGCCTCGAAGTACTCGGCGATCTCCTCGCGGCTCATCTCGGTCTCCTCTTCGATCTCGATCATCGCCCGTAGGTTGTGGCGAAACCCGGATAAATCCAGCCGTTGCTTACGCGGCCGCCGCGTCCGCGAGCGTCTCGTCGTACTCGCCGTCGTCGATCTTCGCCGCCACCTCGCGGGGGTCGTCGCCCTCGATCGTGACGCCGAGGGTCACGCAGGTGCCGACGACCTCCTTCGCGGCGTTCTTCACGTCGTAGCTGAGCAGGTCCTGGTGTTTCTGCTCGGCGATCTGTCGCACCTCTTCGATCGAGAGGTCGGCGACGAACTCCTCCTGGGGGACGCCGCTTCCGGTCTCGAAGCCGGCTTTGTCCTTGATCAGCGCCGCCGTCGGCGGCACGCCGACCTCGATCTCGAAGCTCCCGTCGTCCTCGTAGGTGACGGTGACCGGCACCTCGGTCCCGTCGAACGCCGCGGTCTGCTCGTTGATCTCCGATACGACTGCCTGTACGTCCACGGGTGTCGGGCCCAGCTCGGGACCGAGCGGCGGGCCGGGGTTGGCCTCACCGCCCGGAACGAGCACCTCGATCGTTCCAGCCATACGGGAGAGAACCCTCGCGCCGGGTTTAAGACTTGCTTTCTCCGGAAGGCGCACCGGGGCCTGCCCACGCAGGCAGCACTCCTTCACCCGGCCGGTAGCATCTCATCCCATGGAGCTGACAGAGGAACCCCCGATCTCAGACGGGGGGCTCGACGCGGTCTTCGGCGCGCTCGCGACCGAGCGACGCCGATCCGTCGTCAGGTGTCTCGACGAGCACGGATCACCGCTCGCGCTCGACGTGCTCGCGGAGCTGCTCGCCGACGCCGAGCGGTCCGCGACGGCCGCCGATCCGGACCCGACGGTCGCCGACGAGATCTACACCTCGCTCTACCACGTTCACGTCCCGAAACTGGTCGACGCCGGCATCGTCGAGTACGACCGCCAGGGCGACACCGTCGAGCGGGCCGAGAACACGGAGACCGCGATCGGCTTCCTCGAGTCGCCCGACACCGCGATATCCGGCTAGGGGAGCGCCACGCCGTTCCGTGCGAGGAACTCCGTCACGTCCTTGATGACGACCGGACTGCCGATGATCCGTATCCGCCGGTCGTCGTCGGAGAAGAGCGTGACCGGGAACTCGGCCTCCAGCTGGTCTCCCAGCCCCTCCAACGCGGAGCGCGGGAGCACGATCTGGGTGCTGTCACGCAGACGCGCCGGGTCGGGCATGTCCCTACGGTGTGAGGGGGGTCGTATTAGCCTGTCGGTTCCCCATCACGACACCCATACGGCGCCCGCGAAGCGACGACGACCCCGACCGAGGCGTCGCTGAACGAAAGGGATTTTCGGCCGAGGCGACGAGAGGGTGACGATGGGACTGGAAGAGGAGATCGAGGCGATCGAGGAGGAGATCTCCTCGACGCCCTACAACAAGTCGACCGAGAGCCACATCGGTCGGCTGAAGGCGAAACTCGCCGAGAAGAAGGAGAAACTCGAGAACCAGTCCTCCGGCGGTAGTGGCGACGGCTACGCCGTCTCGAAGACGGGCGACGCGACGGTCGCGCTCGTCGGCTTCCCGAGCGTCGGCAAGTCCACCCTGCTGAACGCGCTCACGAACGCCGAGAGCGAGGTCGGCGACTACGAGTTCACCACGCTGAACGTCCAGCCGGGGATGCTCCAGTACCGGGGCGCGAACGTCCAGCTGATGGACGTCCCCGGGCTGATCGAGGGCGCTGCGGGCGGCCGTGGCGGCGGGCGTGAGGTGCTCTCGGTGGTCCGGACCGCCGACCTCGTGCTCTTCCTGCTCTCGGCGTTCGAGATCGACCGGTACGAGCGCCTGTGGAACGAGCTCTACGAGAACAAGGTCAGACTCGACACCGAACCGCCGGACGTCACCGTCTCGAAGAAGGGTCGCGGCGGCATCCGTATCACCTCCAACATCGACTTCGGACTCTCGGAGGAGGTGGTGAAGGAGGTGCTCCGCGAGTACGGCATCGTCAACGCGGACGTGACGATCCGGGAGCCGATCGACATCGACCTGCTGATCGACGCCGTGATGGAGAACCGGGTCTATCTCCCCTCCGCCGTCGCGGTCAACAAGGTCGACCTGATTGACCCGACCTACGCCGAATCCGTGAGAGAGGACCTCCGGAGTCACGGTCTCGATCCGGAGGAGGTGACGTTCATCTCCGCGGAGAAGGAGAAGGGCCTCGAGGCGCTCAAAGACCGGCTCTGGGAGGACCTGCGGCTCATCCGGGTCTACATGGACAAGCCCGGCCGGGGGATCGATTACGAGGAGCCGCTCGTCGTCCGCGAGGGCGCGACTGTCGGCGACGCGATGGAAAAACTCGGCGGCGAGTTCGAGGAGCGCTTCCGGTTCGCCCGCGTCTCCGGCCCGAGCGCGAAACACGACGAGCAGCAGGTGGGCGACGAACACGTCCTCGCCGACGAGGACGTTTTGAAACTGATCCTCAGGCGATGAGCGGCCGGCTGGCGGCGCTCTGCTCGCTCTCGCTTATGCCGTGGATCGTGATCGTCTACCCCGGCGAAGTCGACCTCGTCTTCGGCTGGGGTCTGCTCAACACGAACCCGTTTCACATCGTTCACCTCTACGACTACCTCTTCGTCCACACGCTCGGACCGGCGGCGCTGCCCGACCACCTGCTCGCCTGGCCGGTCTCCTTCTCGCTCTACCTCGCGGCGCTCGCGAGCGGGTTCCTCTCGCTCGCCGACCGAGAGGACCGTCGGCTCACCGCCGGCCTGGTCCTGGTCGCGGCGCTCGCGAACCTCCGGATGTGGTGGGGGCTCTCCCACACCGGCCTGACGGTCGTCCCGCTCGGAGCGATCGGGATGGTCGTCTACACCTGGTGGTTCCACACGGCCGACATCCGGAGGACGCTCCCGGCGTGGGACGACCACCCTCGGGACTGATCAGTCGTCGTCGGCCGCCGGTTTCGAGGATCGCTCTACCCCACTCGGCTCGATCCCCCGGCGGTTCGAATCGAACTCGGAGAGGCCGTAGACGAGGCCGACGAGCGCGAGCACCCCCAAGAGAAGCAGGGCCAGCGGCGAGACCCCGGTGAACCCCCAGACGAGCATCAGGACGACGACGACGAGCGCGACGGTCACCGCGTAGTAGAGCTGTGTGCGGACGTGGTCGATCAGGTCCGCGCCGGTGAACGTCGCCGAGAGGACGCTCGTATCGGAGATCGGCGAGGAGTGGTCGCCGAAGATCGCCCCCGAGAAGACCATCCCGACCATCGCGGCGACCATCGTGTGGTCCCCGGTCAGGCTCCAGGCGACCGGCACCGCGATCGGCGTCACGA
>SKWB01000321.1 GCA_007129135.1 Halococcaceae archaeon
CCTTCTCGGTGATGGACCAGATCATCGCCGAGACGGTGAAGGGCATCTCGGAGACGATCACCCAGCCCTCGCTGATAAACCTCGACTACGCCGACATGACCGCGATCATGAACCAGGGCGGCGTCGCGGTGATGCTCGTCGGCGAGACCCAGGACAAGAACAAGACGGACGAGGTGGTCCGCGACGCGATGAACCACCCGCTGCTCGACGTCGACTACCGTGGAGCGTCGGGTGGGCTCGTCCACATCACCGGCGGCCCCGACCTCACCCTGAAGGAGGCCGAGGGGATCGCCCACAACATCACGGAACGCCTCGAGGCGAGCGCGAACGTCATCTGGGGCGCCCGGATCCAGGAGGAGTACAACGGAAAGGTGCGCGTCATGGCGATCATGACCGGCGTCCAGAGCGCACAGATCCTCGGTCCGACGACGCAGAAACAGGCCGACCGCTCGCGCGAGAGCATGGGCGAGACGCTGCAGTTCGACGCACAGAGCGACGGCGGCCGCGACGAGGTCGCCCAGCGAAACGGCCTCGACGTCATCCGCTGAGTTACGGCCCTCGTTTCTCTCGTCCTCACGACCCGGGAGCGGCCGCGCTCACGTGGACGCCGCACGCGCCGAGCGTTCCGATCTAGACCGCCTCGAGCGCCGCGAGCAGCGAGCACTTCCGGCAGACCGCTCCGGTGGTCGTCGATCCGCATCGCTCGCAGTCGACGAGGTCCGTCCGTTCCTCCCCGTACTCGCCCGCGAGGAGTCCCGCTAGCTCCTCGTAGCCGGCCATGATCGAGTGTCTGGTTCCGGGGTGGTTCTCCTCGAGCCCGTAGAGGAGTCGCTGGATCTCGCCCCGATACGCCTCGCTCGAGTGCGGACACTCGGCCATGTGGACCGGGAGCTCTGCGAGGTGGGCGTAGAGCGCGACCTCCTTCTCGGGGACGTCCCGGAGCGGCTTCGCCCGCGGGACGAACGCCGACTGGTCTGTTCTCTCCTCGAATCCGCCCAGCGAGGCCTCGAAGTGTTTGGCCATCTGGACGAGGTCTCCCTCCAGGAAGTTCATCAGCGCGCTCTGGGCCTCGTCGTCGAGGTTGTGTCCGGTGAGCAGTTTGTCGGCCCCGAGTTCGTCGGCGTACCGGGAGAGGACGTCGCGGCGAAAGACCCCGCAGTAGGCACACGCCGCCATCTCCTCGGGGTCGTCCTCGACGACGTCGTCCATCCGGATCCCGAACTCGCCCTCGTAGGTGACGACCTCGTGGCGGATCCCCAGCTCCTCGCTGAGCTCGACGCAGGCGTCGAGGCTCCGGTCGCGGTAGCCGGCGATCCCCTCGTGGATCGTCAGCCCGACGAGTTTGACTCGCGGGTCATCGGCGAACGTCTCGTGGAGGATTCGAGTGAGCACGACGCTGTCTTTTCCCCCCGAGAGCCCGATCACCCAGGTCTCGGGCTCGTCGGGCGTCGCCTCGTCCGAGAGCAGACCGTCCTCGCGGACCCGGCGCTTGACCCGGCGCTCGACCGAGGCGAGGAAGTGTTCCGAACAGAGGTGTACACCCGAGTACGCCGCGTGCATGACCGCCTCGCGGTCGCACTTCGTACACTTCATCACCCGGGGCTATCCGAGCGGCGCGTATCACGGTTTCGCCCGCCGATACACCGGATACGAATATATAAAATATCGGTCTTTTCACTCCGCGTTCGGTCGCCTCGCCTCGTCGAGCAGACCGGTGAGGATCCCTACGACGCGCTCCGGGCGGGGAACGTCCTCCATCTCCACGTCCATCGTTCCGGATCCGGCGGTGTAGAGGACGACGGTGCCGATCGAGAGCAGCCGCTGGAGCACCGACTGGTTGTAGGTGGTGTTCTGCACCCGGTCGAGACGGATCTGGGTGACGTCACGGGAGACCAGCCCCTCTTTCACGTAGATCTCCTGGGTCGTGATGACGTACATGAGCCGCCACCACCGGAGATAGGCGAGACCGGCGATAGCGAGCCCCGAGAGGACGACCAGCAGGCCGATGACGACCGCGGCGCTCATCCCGGAGAAGAGCGCGATCACCGTGACGCCGATCGCGACGAGCACGACGCCGGCGAGCAGTTCGGGGAGGATCGTCACCAGCGCCGGCCTGCCCGACCAGCGGACCTCCTCGCCATCGGTGAGGTGGAGCCAGTCCTCACCCTGGAGATCGCTCATCGTCGTTCGCCCCCCACAGTGACACGCGCTAACTCGCTCATCGTTCGGGCGTTCGTCTCCAGCCGACCTAAACCTTCGGCGCTTACCGACGGTATCGGGGACCGATCCGTTCCGGGAAGGCTCGCCGGTCGACGAACCCGACGCCTTTTGCTCGCCGGGTGACTCCCACCACCTATGGAGCGAGCGGCGGCGGTCGAACGGGTCGAACGGCTCGTCGAGACGGTCGAGCGCGAGCGGATGCCGGTTCCGGTGCGGGAGATCTGGGTCTACGGCGACGTCGCGCTCGGTCTCGACCCGGTCGAGCGTCTCGACGTCTACCTCACCAAGGACCTCCTCCTGGGCGGCGACCGGGAGAGCGACCTCGACGGCGAGTTCGGGGTGGAGGGGATCGGGTCGACGGTCTCGGCCGAGTGGGCACGCGAGTTCCCCGAACACGTCCGGGCGAACGACAACGGCTACGCGGCCCCCGAGAAGTGTCTCGCCGCACAGCTCACGGGGAGGGACGAACCGATCCACCTGGAGGTCTGTAACGCGAGCTTCGAGGACAACGTCACCCAACGCCTGCGCGGGGCGATGGCGAGCGGGGCCTACCGACAGATCCTCGACCCACGCGGGGTCTGTCTCTGGATCGACGGGGTGAGAAGCGAGGAGGCGTTCCGGAAACTCGACGAGAGCGCGTTCGCCTTCCCGGTGCTCTCGGAGGCACTGGCGATGATCGGGATGAACGAGGGGGAGGCCGACGAGGCCGCGGCGGCGGTCCGGAGTTACCGGCACGCGCAACGAGGCCGGAGCGTCCGCGGCGACGTTGTCTGATCGGACGACCCGGCTTCCCGCCGTTCACCGTCTGCGAACCTCTCTTGCTACCCCACGTTCGACGCCCTCCGGACCCGTTTCGTGCGTCAGGTTCTGGGGGCTCTTTCCGACCTACCGTGGCGGTCTGTCGGATCGGATCAGAACAGCTCGACGCGGTAGCCGTCCTCGCGCAGTCCCTCCGCGAACGCCTCGGCGTCCGTCTCGATCGGCTCGAACGTGTCGTAGTGGACCGGCAACACCAGCTCGGGATCGACGCTACGGACGAACTCGGCGGCCTCCTCCCTGTCCATCGTGTAGTGGCCACCGATCGGCGGGAGGAACACCTCGGCGCGGATCTCCCGATGGGCGTCGAGGAAGTCCGTGTCGCTCGGGTAGTAGACCGTCGTTCCGTCGAGCGTGAGGACCAACCCGACCACCTCGCCCGCGGCGTGGAACGGGTCGCCCTCGTCGTTCACGTGGCCTCCCTCACTCCGGTTGTACGCCGGGACGGTCCGGACCTCGATCTCACCGATCGTCGTCAGGCCCTCGGACGGGAGCGCGTGAACCTCCCGGTCGAGGGTTTCAGTGTCGATCGCCTCGTAGGCCGCGACCGTCGTTCCGCTCTTGGAGACGGCCTCGATCGCGTCGGGGTCGTAGTGGTCGAAGTCGTCGTGGGTGACGAAGACGTAGTCGGCGTCACCCGGCTCGGTCTCCAGCACTTCGCTCCACGGGTCGAGGTAGAGCACGGGCCCGTCCGCCGTCTC
>SKWB01000008.1 GCA_007129135.1 Halococcaceae archaeon
GGACCCCCGACCCTCAGCGAACGAGTCTCGCGAGTCTGGAGGTCCGTGAAAGGGGGCGGTGGGCGATGAGGACCGTGTTCTCGGCGTGACGACCGACGCCATCGGAGACGGTCCCGAGGAGTTTCCGGTGGAGCAACCCCTCCTCCGTCGCGCCGAGGACGGTGAGGTCGTACTCCGAGGTTCGGTCGGTGATCGCCCCAGCGACGTGATCGCTCTCGGTGACCCCCTCGTCGATCTCCGCGACGCCGTCGAACGGCGAACGTGCCTCGCGCAGGAGCGTCCAGGCACGCTCCCGGTCGGAGTCGTCCGAGTTCGCCGGCAGGACGTGCAGGAGGAGGACACTGGCGTCGTTCTGGCGCGCTATCGACGCGGCAGACTCCCTGGCGAGTTCGTTGTGGGCCCCACGTGCGACGGGAACCAGCACGGAGTCGATCGGCCCGCCGGGCGCTCGAATGCGTTTGACGAGCACGTCACAGGGGGCGTTCTTGAGGACTCGGTCGAGGTAGCTTCCCAGGACGACGTCCCTCCGGGGTGGTCGGCCGCGCCAGCCCATGAGGATCGTTTCCGCTCCGTGCTCCTCAGCCGCCCCGACGATCCCGGTCGCCGTATCCCTGGCAAAACGGATCCGACGATCGACCGAGAGCCCCGCTTCCCGCACGCTACGCGCCGCGTAGCTGAGAAGCGCCTCCTCCTCGTCATCGACGAGACGCGTCCCCTCCGACAGCGGTAGCTGTGCCGGCACCTCGACGACGTGCAGGAGCACCACGTCGAGCGACCGATCGGACGCGAGATCGATCGCGGTGTCCGTCAGTCGGTCGGCCGTCTCCGGGTTCGCGACGGGGACGAGCAGCGCGCCCCGGCCCGTGTTCGCGTTCATTTGTTTCGTGTGAACGGTCATCCCGACCGGCTTAACTGTTGATCCCCCGCCGCGATCGGCGAGGCGAACTCGTGGCCGCTCGTCGAGGTCTCGGTCCGAGGGATCCGTTCCGTCGGTCAGCGGTTCGGACGGTCTCGCGGTACTGGCGATCCACCGTCCGACGGGAGAGTTCACCCGGGCCGTCGCTCGAGGAGCCACGCGTCGACCCCGACGACCGCCAGACACGACCCGAAGGCGATCGTTCCGAGCTTCCCGCCCGACCCCCCGACGTAGGGGGTCGTGTAGACGAACACGACTCCGGCGATGAGGCCGGCCGTCCCGATCCGGCCGATCCCCGGGAGACGCTCCTCGAGCGCCATACCGACGAAGGAGGCACAGAAGACCGCGGCGGCGAGCATCCAGCCGACCGTTGGGTGGAGAACGGGCATCGACAGCCCACCGACGACGCCGACGGTCCCCGATCCGATGACGGGGCCCCACTCGAGACGGACGCTCAGCACGTAGGTCACGACAGCGCCGACGATCGAGTACGAGACGATCAGGAGGCTCGTGGAGAGGCCCGGGAGCGGGTCGCTGTGGAACTCGGCGGCGGTGAGGGCGACGACGGCCGTCGCCGCGACGAACGCAGTCGTCCCGAGTTTGCCACCGATCCCGTGGAACACGGGCCGACAGAGCGCGAAGACGCCCCCGGCGAGAAACCCGGCCAGGATCGCCTGTGCGTACGTGGTGAACAGGTCGGGCGACGTCATGCCGACGAACGCCCCGCAGTAGATGGCGACGGCGTCGTCGCGGTCGACGAGCGCCCCGACGATGGCCGTGATCCCCGCGGCGACGATCGACGATACACCGACCTCGGCGGTGATCGCGAGCGTCACCACGGCGCCGACGACGACCGCGGCGACGCTTCGGATACCCTGTGATGGCATCGAGATGTCGGGGTCGGCGTCGGCGAGCAGTCGGTCCCACTCGATCCTGAGTCCATGCAGCATCGCTGCCGAGAGGGCGACCAGGACGATCGTCACGGGGATCGACCCGCCCTCCAGCAACGAGCCGAGGACGGCGAGGGCGAAGAGGACCGTCGGCGCGCCCGCGAGGACGAAGAACCCGAACCGACCGTCGAACGACCGGGTGTAGACCCTGGCGAGTCCGCGAATCAGCCCGTCGTACGTGCTCCCAGCCACCGTTCGTCGGTCACACCAGCCGACCGAAAGCGCTTCGTTCGCGATGGATCGACGGCGAGGGCCTGGGTGGGACGGTGATCCTCCCAGTTCTCGGAACGGTGTCCTCGTCGACGGTGGCCACGGGACGCCTCGATTCGTCGAGTGGGAGGCCATTCGGGGCGTGCGGACGGGTTCGAAGGTGGGGGAGCTACGGTCGCCCGAACCTCTAGCTATACTCGCAATTACATATTTGCGTGCCTGTGATGTAGCCTCGTCCATGACACGAACCGTCCTCGTGCCGGTCGACGAGTCGGATCTCGCGCGGCAGGCGCTCGAGTTCGTCCTCGAGGAGCACTCCGGCGACGAGATCGTTCTCCTGCACGTTCTCGATCCGATCGACGCGATCTACGTTTCGGAGCCGATCGTCTGGGACGACCGGCTGCTCGAAGAACGCCGGGAGGAGGCAGCGGGTCTCCTCGCCGAGCTCGAGGAGGTGGCGGCTCGATCGAACGTCACCGCCAGAACCGAGATTGCCCGGGGCGACCCCGCACGGGGGATTCTGGAGTACGCCGAGGAGAGCGATATCGATCAGATCGTGATCGGGAGCCACGGTCGATCCGGCGTCTCGCGCGTCCTCCTCGGGAGCGTCGCCGAGTCCGTGACACGGAGGTCGCCGGTCCCCGTGACGATCGTTCGGTGAGAGCGCCCAACCACCTCGTGACGAGTGGCTCGGCTCCCGAGCCCGGGAGAGATCGTGTGGAACGTACGCAGTCCCTCCGAAACGAAAAAACGCGTGAAGGGACTCGGCCGTGCATGGAAGTCTTCGTCTACGGCACGCTCACCGATCCGGCTCGCGTCGACGCGCTCCTCGACTCCTGGTCGTTCGGCCCCCACGCACGTCTCCACGGACTCAGGCGCGTGGAGGGGCGGTACCCGACGCTGGCACCCGGTGACTCGGTCGGCGGGCGGATCCTCCAGACCCCCGAGATCGACCGTCTCGACGAGTACGAGGGCGTCGCGAGCGGCCTGTACGTCCGGGTCGAACTCCCGGGTGAGGGCGTATCGCTCTACGTGGGGCGGCCAGGTCGGCTCGGGATCGTGGAACGGGTTCGCTGGCCGGGCGAGGGGTCGTTCGAAGAGCGGGTGGGGGAGTACCTCGCGGACGAGGTCGGTCTCGATCGGCGAGGATGACGGTCGCGTGACGGGCGTCAGACCCGGGGTGGAGGTCGCTCTCGTCTATCGGTTTCACTTCCGGCGCGCTTGCGCGGTGTTTATATACTCACCGGTCGGTCTTCCACCTGCACGTCACACGTTGTGCACCCCATCCACACGGTTCGATCGCTTCTCCTTTCTTTCGACCGGCGAGCGAGAGCGCCGCGCTCGGGGCGGCGACGGCCATATCAATCGTTAACAACGGGCCTCGCATAGCCCGAGCATGCTCGATCTCGACGCGATCTACGAGGCACGCGACCGGGTGGCCGAGACCACGCGGCGGACGCCCCAGGAGTACTCCTACGCGCTCTCGCGGCTGACCGGCGCGGAGGTCCACCCGAAGCTCGAGACGTTCCAGCGGACCGGGTCGTTCAAGCTCCGGGGGGCGACCAACCGGATCGCGGCGCTTTCGGGGACGGAGAGGGAGGCCGGCGTCGTCACCGCGAGCGCGGGCAACCACGCCCAGGGCGTCGCGCTCGCGGCGAC
>SKWB01000274.1 GCA_007129135.1 Halococcaceae archaeon
GCGGGCCCGACGATCGTCGCGGCCTGTTTCGGCCACACGAGACAGGCCGTCGCGAGCGCCATGCTCGACGGCTTCGCCGAGGTGGGTGTCGAGGCGCGGGCGTTCCAGACAGAAGTGGGTCGGGGTGCGGAACTGCTCTGATCGACGGGTCACCGCCGATCCCGGCGGTGCGAGCGGTCGCCGTGGGACTCTTCCCTCCCGAGCAGCAGGTAGAGGAAGAGTCCGGGCAGCGAGAGCGTGAGGACGACGCCCGCCCACAGCGCCGGGGAGCTCCCACCCTCCTCCCAGCCGAACGCGTCGGTGAACGTCCAGGCGGCCATCGCGACGGTCGTGACGGCGTAGAGCAGGACGAGCGCGGCACCGGCGCTCGCGGCCGCGAGCGGCGCGTACATATCTCGCGGATCGGACCTGTCGGATAAGTGTCTTTCGACCTGCCGGGTCAGTCGTCGGCCTGGCCGGGACCCTCGGCGAGGAACCGCGATCGGAGTTCGGGCGTCGGCATCATACACCGGTCTTTCTTCCCGAACCAGCCGTACCGGCGGGCCGCCACGAAGTCGTAGACGACGTTCCTGGCTCGCCGAGGGAGGAGCCGACCGACCGAGAGCGCTCGGTAGAGCCCGCCGAGGTGCCGTCCGATCCGGATGACCGCGTCGGATTTCACGTGACACCGCCCCTCGTCGACGAGGACGACCGAGTCCATCGTCTCGGGGTCGAGCCCACAGTCGGACACGAGCCGTTCGCCCACTTCGGACTGGAGCGGAGCGAACCGGAACCGTGCCTCCGGGTCGCGCTCGATGAGGAACTGCACGGAGCCGACACAGAGGTTACAGACGCCGTCGAACAGCACGATGGGGTGGCCCTCGGGGACGGCGACCTCCTCTCCCTCGGCGTCCGAGTCGTCGGCCATGCGTCGACGGAGGGGACCGGGTCCGATGAGGGTTTCCCTCCCGTCCGCCGCCTCAGAAGTCGGGCGGCGCGAACTCCTCGGGTTCGTTGTCGCCACAGCCGTGGGTGTAGATCAGTTCGGCCTCGCGGTCGCGCTCGTCGTGGTCGCTGATCGTCTCCAGGGTGATGTCCTCGCTGACGGCGTACATGTTGACGTGGGTGAGCTCGACGCCGTGGTCCGCTTCGTACGTTCGACAGAGGTACTCCGCGAGCTGTGGGGCGACGTCGTTGTCGAACCCGCCGCGGCGCACGCTGTTCATGTAGAACCGCTCACGGTACGTTCCGTACTGGCGCTGGAGCTCGTCGTGGGGTCGGTCGTAGGTCAGCTCCCGGTCGTTGTAGACGTCGATCAGCTCCCCATCGGCGGTCCGCGCCGGGAAGACGTAGTAGCGGTCGGTCGTCCGGGGGTGGGGCGCGAAGACCGACCACTCCGGCTGTGAGACGGCGAAGGCGCTCGCCACGTCGTCGACCTCGTCCTCGGTGGCGGCGACGACGCCCTCGTTGTCGATGGCCCCGCCGTCGTGGAGGAACGGCGCGACCGCGAGCAGGGTCATCGAGAGCGCAACGAGAACGACGGCGAAGATGTAGAGCGTCGCCTTCGCCCACCGTGCCCGATCGGAGTTCAACCGGACGTTCGGGAAGCGTCGGGCGACCGCGACCGCACCGGAGAGCCGAGCGGAGAGCGCCGCCCGGTCCAGGCCGACCCTGTCGGCGAGCCGGATCGCGTCCTCCCAGACGGGCGTCTGGACGAACAGTAACAGCCCCGCGAGCGCGACGTAGGCGAACGCCCCGATCCGCACCGTCATCGCGAACGAGGCGTGGCCGCCGACGAACATCAACAGGAACGGGACTCGGAGTCGGCCGGCCAGCAGAATGAGCAGCGGCGAGGCCCAGAGCATGTAGTACCAGGTCAGCCCGCCGTACTGCAACAGGGTCGGGAACTCGCGAACGACCGGGGCGAGCAGGTACGTCATGTCGTCGAGACCCATCACGAGCGGGGTGGCCTCGCCGCCGGTCCAGAGCTCCGATTGGGCCTTGTGGTAGGCGTTGACGACGTACATGTAGACCATCTGGCAGAGGATCATCGCGGAGGCGATCCCGACGAACGACTCCCGAGGCGGTCTGTCGCTGAGAACGGCGTCCACCGACCACCGCTCGCCCAGCGGGAGGAAGATCGCCCAGAAGAGGAGCAGGCGAAAGAGCACGTCGGCGTAGCTCGTCACGAGCGGGTTGTGGTGGTCGAGCGAGACGACGAAGAGGAAGGCGAGGAGCGTCGCGATCCGGGTCTTGTAGCCGAGGATCAGCTGGATTGCGACGAGCGCGTGGACGACGAACAGCGCGAGCAGCAGCGTCGAATCGGTCGTCGCGTGGAAGAACGAGAAGGCGTTCTCGGCGGACATCCGGACCGCGAGGTCGCGCGGGAGGACGCCCGCCTCGCTGTAGAAGAACTCGAAGTTCCGCGAACGGGCGAACAGGTCCCCGAGGATGAGCAGGCCGACGAAGACGCGAAAGACCGCGAGCGTCCGCGTGTCGACTCGGACGCAGTCTTTCAGATAGCCACCCGCGCGTCTCGGGAGCGTGGTGAGGTCCCCGCCGGATCGCATCTACTCGAACGGAACTATTTCCGGACGATATATGTCTTTTCTTCAGTGCGCCGACGATCGACCCGCCTCAGACGCCGCGACCCTGCAGTCGCTCCTCTTCGGGGATATCTTCGTTCGCGCTGCCCTTCATCCCCTTGCCGATGTCGCTCGCGATCTCGGCGAGGCGTTCCGGGTCGTCCCAGTTGAGCGTCGCCTGGACGATCGCGTCGGCCATCTCGGGTGGGTTCTCCGCGCCGAAGATCCCCGAGCCGACGAAGATGCCGTCACAGCCGTGGTGCATCATCAGCGCCGCGTCCGCGGGCGTCGCGATCCCGCCGGCGGCGAAGTTCACGACCGGGAGGCGGCCCGCCTCCGCGGACTCGTGGACGAGGTGTGCGGGCGCGTCGATCTCGCGAGCGAACGCCTCGCGTTCCTCGTGGGCCATCCCCTCCAGCTCCCTGATCGCGCCGCTGATGGTGCGCTGGTGGTGGACCGCCTGGTTCACGTCGCCCGTTCCTGCCTCGCCCTTCGTCCGGATCATCGCCGCGCCCTCCTCGATCCGCCTGAGCGCCTCGCCGAGGTCGCGCGCCCCGCAGACGAACGGCGAGGTGAACTCGCGCTTGTCGATGTGGTAGGCGTCGTCCGCCGGGGTGAGCACCTCCGACTCGTCGATCATGTCGACGCCGAGCGCCTCCAGGATCTGTGCCTCGGTGTGGTGGCCGATCCGGGCCTTGCCCATCACGGGGATCGAGACCTCTTCGATGATCTCGGTGACGTTCCCCGGATCGGGCATCCGGGCGACGCCGCCGCGCTTTCTGATGTCCGCCGGCACCGCCTCCAGCGCCATCACCGCGACCGCGCCGGCGTCCTCCGCGATCCGGGCCTGTTCGGCCGTGACGACGTCCATGATGACGCCGCCCTTCTGCATCCGCGCGAACCCCCGCTTCACGAGGTCGGTCCCGCGCTTTAGCTCCTCGATGTCGGTCGCCTCTGACATACGTGAGGGTAGGACGGACGGCAGTAATACGTGTCGGTAGTGGTCGTCGACCGCCCCGGGGCGGCCCGGACACGGGTTCACTTTCACTCCGGGTATGGCTCACCGCTTTTCACCCGGAGCAACGGTGTCGGGTATGGACCCCCGAATCCGAGCCCACGCCGAACTGCTCGTCGATCACTGCACGTCGGTCACCGCC
>SKWB01000032.1 GCA_007129135.1 Halococcaceae archaeon
CCACGAGAACCCGTTCGCCGAGGACGACCGCGTGACCCACGTCGCGGGCGACCGCACGGATCGGGAGGCGCTCGCGAGGGCGGCCGAACGCGACCCGGACCTCGTGGTCGACTGCGTGGCGTACTCCCCGGAGGACGTCCGTGTCGCGACGGAGCTGTTCTCGGAGGCTCGCTACGTCTTCGTCTCCTCGGGAGCGGCCTACGGAGAGGAGGCGATCCCGAAACGCGAGGTCGAGACGGCCCTCGAACCCTGTAGTGACGAACAGGCGGTCGACGACTCCGGCGAGAGCTACGGCGCGCGCAAGGCGGAGGGCGATCGGATCGTGGCCGCGGCCGCGGAGGCGGGAGTCGAGGCGATGAGCGTCCGACCCTGTATCGTCTACGGCCCACACGACTACACCGAACGGCTGGACTACTGGATCGACCGGGTGCTCACAAACGATCGGGTGCTCGTCCCCGGCGACGGGGACTCGCTCTGGCACCGGGCGTACGTCGAGGACGGCGCGAGCGCGCTCCGGATCGTCGGCGAATCCGGCAGCCCCGGCGAGGCGTACAACGTCGGGGACCGGCGGCTCTGTACGCTCTCGGAGACGGTCGAACTGATCGCCGAGGTCGCGGGAACCGAGGTCGAGGTGGTCACCGCAGGTGCCCGCGAACTCGCCGCGGGCGGTCTCTCGCCGGACGAGTTCACCCTCTACCGGGCGTACCCACACGTGATGTCGACGGCGAAGCTCGCGGCGCTCGGGTGGCGCTCGACCGGGATCGAGGAGGCGATGGCCCGGACGGTCTCCGAGCACCGCGAGAGCGACCGCGACGGGAGCGAACACGACCCGGGGCGCGGGGCCGAAGAGCGCGTCCTCGGCGTGCTGGATACGCTCTGAACTGGCAGAGAGACGTCAGAGCTGTTTGTCATCGTAGATGACGATATAAATAATTGACTCAGCGGAGTCAGAGATCGCAGTGGGAGCTTACGGTAGATCTGGGGTGGTGGTGCAGAAACGATGGACGCGGTCGGGACTCGCAGGGCGGGGCTGGCGGCGATCCTCGGGGGGTGGTCCTCGCGGGGAACGTCGTCGCCTACTCGCTGTTCGAGTTCGATCGCTACCTCGCCGACAACCTCGTGCTCACGTCGGCGAACGACGGCGTGCTGTTGGTCGCCTGGGGCCTCCTGTTCTGGGGGCTGCTCGGACTTCGGTCCTCCGGACGCGGACGTGGGTACGGCCGACTGTTCCGGGCGGGGATTGGTCTCGCGGGGGCAGGGCTCGCGCTCTGTACGATCGTCTTCTTCGTCGAGGCGGTCGCACCGCTCGCGGGGCTCTCGACCCTCGGTGAGATCGGCGTGCTGACGCTCGTCCCCCTCGGATCGGTCGTGCTGGGGGGTTCGCTCCTCCGGTCCGGAGCGGTCTCCCGCCTCGGTGGGGTGCTCATGGTCGCGGCTGGCCCCTCGATGCTCGCGGCGATGTTCGTGGGCGAACTGCTCCCGTTTCTCGTCGGCGCGGTCCTGTTCGCGGGTGTGTTAGGGTCGGCGTGGGCCGTGGTCGGGTACGATCTCCGGACCCGATCACTCCCGACCGAACGGAGCGTGACGCCGTCGGCGTAGCTATCCGAAGAGGCTGTTCGGACGAGGCGGGGGCGGTGGCGAGTGGCGAGCGGTACCTCGTCACGTTCCCTCCGTTCTGACGTGACCGTTCGGTAACCGGTCGGCTGGTAGAGGACATATTTGCATGCCGGCGCAACAGTTATCAATGCTCCGTGCGAGTACGTGACGTAGGATGATCGCTGTATCTCCCGGGACTACCTATCTCTCCCGCCAACAACCGAACCTCGGCGGAGACGAGCTGTGTTCGTCGATGGGCTGTGCGGGGACGGAGCCCCTCGCGGAGCTCGTGCTGGTGCTCTCGGTGATCGCCGGACTCGCCGTTATCGCGGCTCTCTCGTACATTCCGACGGCCCGCGAGGCCTGTACCGAAGAGAAACGCCGGACACGGACCGAGCGCGACGCCTTCGCGAGCTTCGCCGGTCGGATCGCCGCTATCGAGGAGGTCAGTTCCACCCCCGGTCAGGCCGGCGGTGGAACGCTGCTCGCACAGAGCGCGCCCGACGACGGCTCGTTACGCGAGGTTCGAAGCGCGTACCGGGAGACCGTGATGGGTGTCGACCACTTCACCGAGGAGTACGACGAATCGTTGGCCGAACACATGGCCGCGGAGTTCGACGAGAGCCTCGCGGTCGCGGTCTGTGGGGGGGCGTCGTTCTCGCCGCAGATGCGACGCGCGCTCGTCCAGCAGGGCAGCGAGGCGAGAGACCGCCGATCGCTGCTACTCAGGGCGCTCGACCGGGAACTGGTGGGGCTCTCCGAGGCAGACGAGACGCTCTCGGAGGTCGAAGGGACGCTCTCGGAGATCGAGTCCCGTCCGCAGATACGTCGCTCGTTCGAGTGGCTCACTACCTCATGGGACCGACTGCGTGAGCTCCGAACCCGGTGTGAGCGTCTCGTCGAGCGGCGCCAGGAGGAGATCCACGGCGAAGCGATCGCTCGCGGGCCCCGCGGTCGCTCCTCGCTGCACGGCTACCTCTACCAGTCGCTCCCGGTGGGTCACCCGGTGCTCGCCGACGCGACGGCGACGCTCGAACGGCTCGACCGGATCGAGCGCGGCGTCGTCGACGGGTTGACGCGGCGGATCTGAGGGTCTTCGATCGATCGGAACCGAGACGCCCGTGAGAGGAGCAGACCGTCACGGTCTTTCCGCCCCCCGACCGCTCACGGCGAACACCTCGACGGAGGTAGCTACGTGGCCTCGCCAACACACCCCGACGAGCGTCAGGACGGGGAGGACCACCGCGAGCACACCGGAGGCGATACCGGTAGCTACCCTATTCCCGGTCATTCCCGTACTCACGATTCAGGAGAACCCACGCTATCGTCGGAACTCGCGTGGTCGTGGACCCGCTACGGAATACGTGATACGGACGTCGCTCGTGGGTGACCGTTCGAAGGGATTTCTGGACAACCACGGGATCAGAACTGGACAGACGCCTCCCTCCCTCGGTCGAGCGCACGGTCGTAGACCGCGAGGAGTCGCTCCGCCATCTCCCGCTCCCCGTAGTCCTCGATCCGGTGTCGCCCGTCGGCACGTTCACCCCGGCGGAGGACGGTCTCGAGGCGGGCGAGGAGCTCGCGTTCGGTGTTCGCCACGTACGAGTTCGAGATCCCGTCGAGAACCGATGCGACGAAGCCGACGTCGGTCGAGACGACGGGGAGCCCACAGGCGACCGCCTCCTTCGCGACCATCGGGCCGCTCTCCCAGCGGGAGGTGATTAGCAGCGCGTCGCTCGCGTTCATGTAGAGGGGGAGCTCCTCGTGGGGCCTGTTCGAGACGGCGACGAGCGTCGCGTCGGTCTCCAGAGCCTCAACGAGCCGCTCTGCGAGCGGGTAGTTCTTCTCGTATCTGGCGGTCGCGTACGGGAAGAGGACCACCCTCTCCGACCCTTCCCACTCCAGTCGACGGCGTGCCTCGGCCCTGGGGATCGGCCGGAACAGGTCGGTGTCGACCGGAAACGGGACGACGTGATAGTCCCTCGCGACACGCTCGCCCATCGCCTCGGACGGGACGACCACCTCGTCGGCCCGGTTCGCGAACCGGCGGATCACCCCCGCGAACCGGTTGCCGACGAACTCCCCACCCCAGAGCGTGAGGACGGTCGGGAGGG
>SKWB01000243.1 GCA_007129135.1 Halococcaceae archaeon
AACTTCCCGAGGCCAGCCCCGAGGAACGCCCCGCCCATCACCAGCCGGAGTGCGACCACGAACCACGCGCTCAGCGCGTGGGGGCTCCCGGTGAGTGTGAGACCGCCGATCCTGCTCTCGAAGCTGTTTTTCGTCGTGGTGGACATGGTGGTTCTCCCTCTTACAGGTAGAGGTAGGCAGAGTGAGTACTTAGAGCCGCGACCGGATTCTCATCCACCGAGAAACGGACGTCTCGGCCGCTGTAGCCGTGCTGCCAGTATAATTACCCGGTCACGAGTGAGCTTTTATCCGAGTGGACCGGCGTCGACACCCGATTTATCCCGCGGCGGTCCTAACCGGGCGTATGGCCCCCGATCGAGCGGAAGTCGGTGCGGGCGTCGAGAACGTCGACCTCTCCGAACAGACCGTCTTCGTGACCGGTGCGACCGACGGGATCGGCCGTGAGACGGCGCTGGCGCTCGGCAGACTCGGCGCTCGCGTCCTGATCCACGGCCGGAGCGAGGAGAAAGGGCGGGCGGTCCTCTCCGAACTCTCCTCGTACGGTGCCGATCCGGCGCTCTTCCTCGCCGACTTCGCCTCACAGGACGCCGTCCGCGCGCTCGCGGACGAGGTCGCGGACCACGTCGACCGTCTCGACGTGCTCGTGAACAACGCGGGTGGGCTGTTCACCGACGGCGAACTCACCGAAGAGGGCGTCGAGTACACGTTCGCGGTGAACCACCTCGCGTCGTTCGTCCTCACCGCCGACCTCTATCCGCTCCTCCGGGAGAGCGAGGGGCGGGTCGTCGTCGTCTCCTCGGAGGCCCACCGAGGCGCACGGATCGACTTCGACTCGCTCCGCTCCGTACGGAAGTACAGCGGCTGGCGCGCCTACGGTCGGTCGAAGCTCGCGAACGTGCTGTTCGCGCGGGAACTCGCCGAGCGCGCGGAGGACGACGGCGTGAGCGCGAACAGTTTACACCCCGGGGTCGTCCCCGGAAGCGGCTTCGGGCGCGACCTCCCGGGGCCGGTGAGCGCCGGAATGCGGGCGCTCTCGGGACCGCTCGCGGTGCTTCCGGGCCCGTTCGCCGACAGCGTCGTCGATGGCGCCGAGACATCCGTCTACCTCGTCGCATCGCCCGCGGTCGAGGGCGTCTCCGGACGGTACTTCAAGGACTGCGCGGAGAGACGCCCCTCGCGGGCGGCCCGCGACAGGCGAACCCAGAAGCGGCTCTGGACGGTGAGCGAGGCGCTCACGAACGCCGAGCGCTCGGGCTGAGCACTGCCGGCTCCGGAACCAGTTTGCCCGACCGGGTCGAACCGCCGACGACCTGGAGAGGATCCACACATCACACGACTCGGACGGATCGTCGGCCGCTTCCAGAACGTCCTCCTCGTCGCCGTGGCGGTAGCCGCAGGCTTGGCCCTTCCGGAGATCGGCTCCCACCTGGAGCCGCTCGTCACGCCGCTGGTGGTCTTCCTCGTCTACACCTCGCTCCGTGGGCTGCGCCCGGGGGAGATCGAGGGCCGCTCCTACGCGCTGCTCGTCGGCCTCTCGCTCTGTCTCTCCTACGTCGTCCTCCCCGTGGGTGGGATACAGCTCGCGCGAGCGGTACTCGCCGACGGCGCGGTACTCGGCTTCGCGGTCGCGCTCTCGGTCCCGACGACCGCCGGCAGCGCGATCATCTGGAGTCGGTTCTCGGGTGGTGACGTCCAGCTCGCGACGACGACCTCGATCGGGTCGCTCCTGCTCGGACCGATCGCCACGCCGGTCGTCCTCACCGCGCTCGTCGGGACCGGAACGGCGGTTCCGACGACCTCGATCCTCTTCGACCTCGCCGTGATCGTCGTCGGCGGGCTGGCGCTCGCCGCCGTGGTCCCATCCGAGAGCCTCTCCCCGCGGACCGTGGACGCCGGCGCGACGGCCGCGATCCTCTGTCTGATCTACACCAGCGTCGCGGGGGTCGACCCCTCCGGCATCGCGGTGGGGGAGTTCCTCCGGATCGTCGTCGTCTCGGTCCTCCTGCTCTGTCTCGGGCTGGCTCTCACCCTGCTCTGTCAGCGAGTCTTCGACCTCGACCGAGCGCAGTCGCTCTCGCTCTTCTTCACGAGTAGCCTCAAGAACCTCGGCATCGCGCTGCTCGTCGCCCTCGCGTTCGCCGACCCGCTCGCCGTCCTCGCGATCATCACCTACTACGTCTGCCAGCAGCTCTCGGGGGCGGTCCTCGCCGACGCAGTCACCTGAGTCAGTCCCAGAACGCCTTCGTCCGGGCGTACTCCCGTTCGAGCGCGAGAATGTCCCTGTAGAAGTCCTCTTCGTCCTCGCGGTGCCTGTTGATGATCCGTGCGGCGTTGCGCGGGCCGACGCCCCGCGCCGCGAGCGCGATCACCGCCTTCTTCCCGTGGCCCTGCACGAGGCTCGCAGCCCTGTACGCACGCCGGGTCTGTTTCTCCTGTTCGTCGTCCTTCTCGTCGGCGCGGACGGCCGCCACGACCTCGTCGGCCCACGGGTTGAGCGCCGCGATCCGGGTCGAGCCACACCGTGGACACTCGGGCTGATCGGCGACCCGACACACCTCCTGGACCCGGTCCCACTCCCGACAGGCGAGACAGGCGAGCAGTACCCTGTCGCCCTGTAAGCGTTCACGAACCGTCTCGACCACGCTCGCGTCGGCGTTTTCCGGCGCGAGCAGCTCCTTCCCGCTCGATGTACCGGACAGACCGATCGGCGTCCGCTCGCCGACGCGTTCGAGGTCGATGTCCCCCGACCGTACCCGCCGGAGCACGTCCGTCGCGTCCGGAACCGAGAGGTCCTCGTGGAAGGCCTCGCGCAGCGCCTCGTCGTACGCTGGCGAGTCCGACAGCGCGGCGATCAGCCGGCTCGCCGAGATTCGCTGACTGGAGCCGCGGCCACGCCAGTCGGCGAGCGCGCCGAACTTCGTCGCGACCTGCGAGAGCCGGAAGCCGAGCGAGTCGCCGTTCTTGAGCGCGAGTTCGAGGATCGCCTCGACGTGGTCGGGGTCCACCCCTTCCAGTTCGTCGGCGACCGCCCAGGCGTCGATCCCCGAGGGGACGGTGAGCGTGATCCGGTAGGGGTCGACGTCGAGGCCGATCGACGAGCCCGTTCGCTGGCCGAGCAGGGCCGAAAGCGTCCGTCCCAGCGTCTCGTTCGTCGTGTGGCCGAACGCCGCGTTCACCACCACCTCCTCGCCCGTTCCCTCCACGACGATCCGGTCGTCGGTCGGGACCGGATACCCGCCTTCGACCTGCTCCGCTACGGGTTCGAGCGCCTCTCCCATCGTGTGGACGTCGGTCGGAAAGCGCCGGGCGAACTCGTGGGCGACCGACTCCAGTTCGCCGCCCGCCTCGAACTGTGCGGCGGCGATCCGCCTGAGCGAGCCGACGCGCCCCGCGACGGTCTGCGGGACGGGGATCTCCTGGCCGACCCAGGAGGGGATCTCGCCGCCGGGGTCCTCGAGCGGGCTCACCCGTACCCGTTCTTTCTCCTCGTCGATCTCGACGATCCGCCAGAGTTCGCCGCGCTGGACGAACGTTTCGCCCGGCGCGGCGAACGTCGTGACGAACCGCTCGTCGAGCGTTCCGACCGCTCGCCCGGAGGCGACGTCGCGCACCTCGAACGTCGCCTCGTCGGGGATCATCGAGAGGTTCGCGTAGACGTACTGCCAGGTGCCGCCGGACTTCTCGATCGAGTCCTCGGCCTCGTCCAGCC
>SKWB01000239.1 GCA_007129135.1 Halococcaceae archaeon
GTCAACGAGCACGCTGCGGGACTCGGTTCGGAAGCGGTCGACACCGGGACGGACGCGCTGCCGATCAACGAGCTCTTCCACTCGATCCAGGGCGAGGGGAAGTTGGCAGGAGTGCCCTCGACGTTCGTTCGGACCGCCGGCTGTAACCTCCGCTGTTGGTTCTGTGACTCGTACCACACCTCGTGGGAGCCGACCGGTGCCTGGCTGGGCGTCGACGAGGTCCTCTCCCGGGTCGAGTCGCTGCCGGGCGAGCACGTCGTCCTCACCGGGGGCGAGCCGCTGGTCCACGAGTCGTGTGGCGACCTGCTCGCCGCTCTCTCCGAGCGTGGCTACCACACGACCGTCGAGACGAACGGGACGAGGTACGTGGAGACGGAGATCGACCTCGCGAGCGTCAGCCCGAAACTCGCGAGCAGCACGCCCACGCCGGAGAACGCCCCTGCCGACCTCGCCGGCTGGGACGAACGCCACGAGGAGCGCCGGATCGACGTCGACGTCCTCTGCTCGCTGGTCGAGTCGTATCCCTTCCAGCTGAAGTTCGTCGTCACCGACCGCGAGGACGTCCCCGAGATCACCGCTCTCGTCGAGCGCCTCCGGGAGGCGTCCTCGGCCCGGATCCGGGGTTCGGACGTGCTGGTGATGGCCGAGGGCGTCACCCGGGAACAGCTCGACGAACGCCGCGAGCTGGTCGCCGAGGTCGCCCGGGAGACGGGCTACCGCTACACGCCGCGGCTACACGTCGATCTGTGGGACGATGCGCCGGGGAAGTGAGATGACGGGAGAGTCCAGAACGACGGACCGGGGACGAGCGGTCGTCCTGCTCTCGGGCGGGATGGACAGCGCGACGGCCGCCGCGGAGGCCCGCGAGGAGGGCTACGCGATCCACGCACTCCACACCTCCTACGGCCAGCGCACCGAGAGCAAAGAGCACGAGTGTGCGCGTCGCCTCGCCGAGGCGTTCGACGCCGACGACTTCCTCCGCGTCGAGACGGGCCATCTCGCGGCGATCGGCGGGTCGAGTCTCACCGACGAGTCGATCGAGGTAGGGGAGGCCGACACCGAGAGCGAGGAGATCCCCGGGACGTACGTCCCGTTCAGGAACGCGAACCTGCTCTCGATGGCGGTTTCGTACGCCGAGGCGACGGGCTGCTCGGCGGTGTTCGTCGGCGCGCACTCGGAGGACTTCTCGGGCTATCCCGACTGCCGGCCCGAGTTCTTCGAGGCGTTCGAGCGGTGCGTCGAGGTCGGGACGAAGCCCGGTACGGAGATCGAGATCCGAGTCCCGTTCGTCGAGTCGACGAAGGCCGAGATAGCGGCGCGAGGACTCGACCTGGGGGTGCCGTTCGAGCACACCTGGAGCTGTTACCGGGCGGAGGAGCCGGCCTGTGGCACGTGTGACTCGTGTGCGTTCCGGCTGGGGGCGTTCCAGCGACTGGGCGTTCGGGATCCGATCTCCTACACCGAGAGACCGCGGTACGCCGACTGACTGTCACGGTCGATTTCCGGATATTCTCGCGTTTGGAGGGGTCACGAAGGGGTTTTAGGGGTCTGGTCCTAACGGCTACCCGGGACCGCTTCTCATGGACCGAACCGAACTCGTTCGCGCCGCGGAGGGGATCGACCGGACGATCGCACGGTGGATGCGCCGTCACGGGCTCCGACTGCTCCGCTACTCGTTGGGTGTGACGTTCATCTGGTTCGGCCTGCTCAAACCCCTCGGGATGAGCCCCGCGGCCGACCTGGTCGCGAACACCGTCTACGTCGTCCCGCCCGAACTGTTCGTCCCGATCCTCGGCTGGTGGGAGGTGCTGATCGGGCTCTGTCTGCTCTACCGCCCGCTGATACGTCTGGGCATCCTCCTGCTGTTCGTCCAGATGCCGGGGACCTTCCTCCCGCTCGTCCTCCTCCCGGAGGCGACGTGGACCGCCGCCCCGCTCGCGCCAACGCTCGAGGGCCAGTACATCATGAAGAACCTCGTGCTGATCGCCGCGGCGCTCGTCGTCGGCGGAACGGTACGGGAGCGAGAGGGGGATCCGACCCCCGCCGACGTGATCGAACGCGTCGCCGACGAGGAGCGGGAACGGGAGATCGCCTGAGGGTCGATCGCCGGATTTCCGGCTCGAACGAGCCCCTTTTGTCCGTACGGCCCTAACGACACACCGTCGACTATGGACGTTCTACCACCGGATGACGAGCGACAGGACCCGCCGGAGAGCGTCGAGTACGAGACGGTCTCGGTGCCGGCCCTCGTGATCGGCGCGGGAGCCGCCGGGGCGCGGACCGCGATCGAACTCGCCGAGCGTGGCGTCGACTCGCTGGTGATCGGAAAGCGCGATCACGGCGACGCACACACCGTCTGGGCCGCGGGGGGAATCAACGCCTCGCTCGGCTCCCACGACCCGGAGGACTCCTGGGAGATCCACGCCGCGGACACGTTCTCCGAGGGTCACTTCCTGAACGACCCGGCGGGCGTGGAACTCGTCACCCGGACGATGCCTGACCGGATCCGCGAACTCGACGAGTGGGGGATGGCGTTCGCCCGCACCGACGAGGACGAGATCGACCAGCGGTACTTCGGCGCCCAGTCGTTCCGCCGGACCTGTTTCGTCGGCGACCGCACCGGCGAGGCGATGCTCCGGACGCTCGTCGCCCGTGCGCGGGACCTCGAGATCCCGTACCGCGAGAACGTGATGGTGACGCGGCTGCTCTCGGACGGCGCGCGCGTCCACGGCGCTGCCGGCTTCGACATGGAGACAGGCGAGTTCGTCCTCTTCGAGGCGGAGGTCGTCGTGCTCGCCGCGGGCGGCCACAGCGCGCTCTACGACCGGCACTCCTCGCGCGACGAGGAGAACACGGCCGACGGGACCGCGCTCGCCTACGAGGCCGGCGCGTCGCTCATGGACATGGAGTTCGTCCAGTTCCACCCGACCGGTATGGTCGGCGACCGCTACGGGGCCGAGTGGGACGGCCGGCTGGTCACCGAGGCGGTCAGGGGCGAGGGTGGCCGACTGAGGAACGCCGAGGGCGAGCGGTTCATGGAGCGGTACTCGCCGGAGCAGATGGAACTCGACGCCCGGGACGTCGTCGCCCGGTCGATCGCGAACGAGATCGACGAGGGCCGAGGGACCGAGAACGGCGGCGTCTACCTGGACATCAGCCACCGTTCGCGCGCGTTCGTCGAGGAGCGTCTGCCACGGATGACCGAGCGCTTCGACTCGCTCGGGGTCGATCTCTCGGAGGAGCCGGTCGAGGTCGCACCCACCGCCCACTACGGGATGGGCGGGATCGCCGTCGATTTCGAGACCGGAGAGACCGGGATCGAGGGGCTGTACGCGGTCGGCGAGGTCACCGCGGGGGTTCACGGCGCGAACCGCCTCGGCGGCAACTCGCTCGCGGAGACGGTCGCCGTCGGGGCGGTCGTCGGCGAGCACCTCGCTGGAGCGCTCGACGACGAGCACGACTCGTTCGACCCGAGGATGCGCGCGGTGGCCGAACGACACTTCGGCGACCTCCTGGCCCTCGAAGCCTCCGACGGCGAGCGCTCGCCCGACGGGCTGATCGCCGACCTCCGGGGGGTGATGGAGGCCCACGCGGGGATCCTCCGCGACGACGAACGCCTCGCACACGGCCTCGCCGAACTCGACCGGGTTCGGGAGGAGACGGCGTCCCTCGGCGTCGGCGGCGACCGGACGAGCCTCGAGTTCGA
>SKWB01000229.1 GCA_007129135.1 Halococcaceae archaeon
GAGAGCGCCGCGCTCAGCCCCCGTCCCTCCTCCGTAAGCCGGTTCTCTTCGGGAATCCGCACCCCGTCGAACGTGAGCGCGGTCGTGTCGCTCGCGCGCAGGCCGAGTTTCTCCTCTTTCGTCCCGACCGAGAGTCCGTCGGCGTCCGCGGGGACCAGGAACTGCGTGATCGAGCCGTCGTCCTCGCTGTCGGTCTTCGCGAAGAGGATCACCACGCCCGCACGAGAGCCGTTCGTGATCCACTGCTTCTCGCCCTCGATCACGTACTCGTCGTCCTCGCGCCGTGCCACCGTCGACATCGCCGCGGGGTTCGAGCCAGCGTGTGGTTCGGAGAGCGCGAACGCGCCGACCGGTCTCCCCCCGGTCATCTCCGGGAGCCACCGCTCGCGCTGGCCCTCCGAGCCGAACCGCGCGATGCAGGAGGTCGCGAGACAGTGGACCGAGAGCGCCGTCGCGACCGAGAGCGAGCCGTAGGCGACCGCCTCGTTCACGAGGCTGTAGGTGGTTCGGTCGGCGTCGAAGCCGCCGTACTCCTCGGGGACCGTCAGCCCGGTCAGATCCAACTCGGCGAGGCCGTCCCAGACCGCCTCGGGAAAGCGCCCCTCGCGATCGCACTCCGCCGCCGTGGGGCGGATCTCGCGCTCGGCGAACTCCCGGACGACGTCGCGGATCGCCCGCTGTTCCGCGGTGAGCTTCATACATCGGGATCGGACCCGACCGAAAAAAGGTGATCGTTCGACGGGTCACTCCCAGAGCGGGTAGGTCGACTCACGGGGCGGATCCGCGACGGTTTCCCCGTCCAGGACGAGCGCCGGGCCACCCTCCCGGACCCGACCGATCTCGCTCGCCTCGATCCCCGCTTTCGAGAGTGCGGAGAGCGCTTCGCCGACGGCCTCGGACGGGACCGACGCGAGCAGCGCGCCGGAGCCGAACGCCCGGAGCGGATCGACGCCCATCGCCGAACAGAGCGCCTCCGTCGGCTCGCGGATCCCGATCGCCTCGCGCTCGACGTCGATCCGGACCTCCGAAGCGTGGGCGAGTTCGTAGAGGCCGCCGAGGACGCCCGCCTCGGTCGGGTCGTGCATCGCGGTGGCGTGCTCGCGGAGGATTCGCGCGTCGGGGACCACGCTGAGTTCGGAGAAGAACGCCTCCCCGCGTTCGAGCGTCTCCGCCGGGAGCCCCGACTCCTCGCCGAAGTCGGTCGCGAGGATCGCCGTCGCCTCGATCGCCGCGCCCTTCGTGAGCAGTAGCCTGTGGCCCGGCTCCGCGCCGGAGGTGGGGGTCAGTCGGTCGGCGATACCTAGACACGTGAGCACGAGGAGCGGTCTCGGGAGGTAGTCGGCGATCTCCGTGTGTCCGCCGACGATCGCGACGCCCAGGCTCCCCGCCTCGCGATCGAGCTGCTCCGTGATCGTCTCCAGGAGCTCTGCGTCGGGGACGAAGACGACGCTCTGGAGGAACGCCGGGTCCGCACCCGACGCCGCGATATCGTTGGCGGCGACGTGGACGGCGATCGTGCCCGCCCGATCGGCCGCGAGCGAGATCGGGTCCGAACTCACGACCAGTCGCTCCCCCCCGACCGAGAGCACCGCGGCGTCTTCGCCGTACGCCGGTCCGAGGAGGACCTCCTCTCGGTCGACGCCCGTCCGGGCGAGCACTCGCGAGAGTTCCTCGGGGCCGATCTTTCCCGTCATCCTCGCAAGAACGCCTCGATCTCTTCGGGCGAGGCCGCGATCCCACCGCCCTGTGCGAACTCGGGGCCGCCGCCACCGCCGCCGCCGAACTCCGCCGTCACACCGGCGACCACGTCGCCAGCGTCGACGTCGCCCGTCGTCGCCACCGTGAGGTTCACGGGGTTCTCGCCGCTCACGAGGACGACCGCCTCCGCTCGCTCGCCCGCCATCGTCCGCGCGCGGGCGGCGAGCGCATCGCCGTCGGCGTCCACGGGGGCGACGAGCCAGCGCTCGCCGTCGATCTCCACGGGGTCCCGAGCGTCGAGACGGGCGTCGATCAGCCGCTCGGAGAGCGTCCGCGTCTCGGCTTCGAGCCCCTCTACGTCCGCTACGAGGTCGGACACCCGCTCAGGGAGGTCCTCGACGCGGACCCCGAGTTCTCTCGCACTCGTGAGCGCCGCCTCGGAGACCACGTCTCGGTGCTCGATCGCCATCGGGCCGACCGCGAGTTCGACACGTGTCAGTCCCTCACCCGGGTTCTCGCGGCCCAGCACCGCGATCGGCCCGATCTCGACCGTCCGCTCGACGTGGGTCCCGCCGCAGGCGGCGACGTCCCACGGCTCGCCGTCCTCGTCGCTGGGACCGACGGTGACGATCCTGACGCCCTCCTCCTCGCCGAAGACGCCCTCCTCGGTCTTCGTGTTGAACGCGACCTCCTCCCTGGCGCGCGCCTCCTCGACCGAGACGGTCTCCCAACGGACCGGCCTGTCCTCCCAGACGGCGAGGTTCGCCCGCCGTTCGAGCTCGAGCAGGGTGTCGTCGTCGACCTCGGTACTCGTTTCGAAGTCGATCCGGACCTTCCGCTCACCGATGTCGAAGCCGCCGTAGCCGAGGTCGGAGAGCAGTCCCCTCGCCGCGCCGTAGAGCACGTGGCTCGCGGTGTGTGATCGCATGCAGTAGGTCCGAAACGCCCCGTCGACCTCACAGAGCACCGTCTCGTCCGGGGAGACGTCGGGTCGCTCCGCGAGGCTGTGGACCGTTCTCCCGCCCTCGATCCGGACGTCGGTGACGGCGACCCCGTCGATCGTCCCGCGGTCTGCGGGCTGGCCGCCGCTCTCGGCGTAGAAGTAGCTCTCCGACAGCGTCACCCCGTGGCCGTCGACCGATTCGACGGCCGCCTCGAAGCGGGTGCGATACGGCTCCGCGCTCGCGCGTTGGTCGGCCATACAGGTCCGGAGCGCGCAGAGGTGAAAACGGTTAACCTTCCTCCACGAGCCGGACGTCGAGGCGCTCTTCGAGCGCGCGGACGATCGAGCCGGGGATCCCCGCCCTGGCTGCCCGTCCCTGTTCGATCGCGACGATCCGTTCCTCGGGGACCTCGAGGTCCGCCGCCAGCTCCTCCGTCCGGAGACCGGCGTCCTGGCGGGCCTGCTCGGCTACCTCCCCGTAGCCGGAGACGAGATAGGGCAACGGATCGTCCTCGTAGGCCGTCCCCTCGCGCTCCCAGTGGCTCGGATCACCCTTGCCCGCGTCGTACGCCTTCGCCATCCGCTGGGCGGCACGCCGCTTTCTGTCGGTCGGCCCGTCGCTGCCCCCGCTCGACTGTGAGGAGCTGCGGCTCCGCTTCGCCGAGTCGTCGTGGGGGGCGCAGCTTCCACAGACCTGGAGCTGTGCGCCCGCGATGGTGGCGAGCCGAAGCGAGTCGGTCGTCGCGCCACAGAGTTCGCAGGCGTTCGCGTCGCCCGACCCCGAGGAGCCGCCGGTCGAGTACTTCGCCATGGCTATCCTACGCTCCCGTCCGGTTTGAACCCCCCGGCCCACCCTCGCCTCGAAACCGGACGAGGGCGTGGTGGGCCGTGACAGCCGGAGGGGCAATGGAAAGCCCTTTATTGGGCGGTAGGATACTGTGGAGTGCACACGACACGATTCAGGGTGCGTGGGTAGCCAAGCCAGGCCAACGGCGCAGCGTTGAGGGCGCTGTCTCGTAGGAGTCCGCCGGTTCAAATCCGGTCCCACGCACTGACAACTC
>SKWB01000062.1 GCA_007129135.1 Halococcaceae archaeon
CGTTGTCGACGAGCACGTCCAGGTGGTGTCTGACCGTCTTGTAGTCGAGGTTCAACTCCTCTGCGAGTCGGTTCGCGTTGCGAGGCCGGTCGTCGATGGCACGGAGCAGGCGCACGCGGTTCGGACCCCCGCGTGTGCCGGTCAGCACGTACCAGAGGACCGCCTCCATCGTCCACACCTCTCCCGCCGAGCACCTAAACGCTCCGGCAGCGGACGTGTCAGACGGTGAAGAGCTCGCTGTCGGCCGGAACGTCGAGCACGCCGAGGCGAGCGCCGGCATCGAGCCAGCCGTGGGCGTAGGAGAAGGCGGCGAGCGCGTTCACCGGGTCGTCCGTCTCGCGGAAATGCCGGCCGTCGTCTAGGTAGGAACTCGCCATCTCGAGACAGTCTGCCGCGTGTGCGGTCGCACCCTCGGCCGGTTCGGCGACCGAGAGCGCCTCCGCCAGCAGTCGTTCGTACCGGTCGGCCTTCTCCTCGAGGTCGGCGGGCATGGGTGAGGGGCGTTCGGGGTGGACCTAACCCTGTCGGTAGCGCCGAGAACGCAAGCTAAATGTCCGGCCCGGAGCTAGACGCGCCATGAGCGAGACGCCACACGTCGAGGTCTACACCGCCGAGGAGTGTCCGTACTGCGAACGAGCGAAGGAGCTGCTCGAAGCGAAGGGCGTCGAGTACGAACTCCACGACGTCACCGACGACGACGAGGCGCGGGCGGCGATGGTCGAGCGGGCGGAGGGACGCCAGACGGTCCCCGAGATCTTCGTCGACGACGAGCTGATCGGCGGCTACGACGAGCTGGCCGAACTCGACGAGTCGGGCGAGCTCGACGACCTCCTCGGCGTCGAGAGCACGGACGGTACACACCGACGGATGATCGTCGCCGGGAGCGGGATCTCGGGGCTGACTGCGGCGATCTACGCGGGGCGGGCGAACAACGACCCGCTCGTGATCGAGGGCGGCGAACCCGGCGGCCAGCTCACCCTCACCACCGACGTTGCGAACTACCCGGGCTTTCCCGAGGGGATCAGCGGACCGGAGCTGATCGACCGGATGAAACGGCAGGCGAAACGGTTCGGTGCAGCGGTCGAACACGGCGTGATCGAGTCGGTCGACGCCTCCTCGCGGCCGTTCCGCGTCGAGCTCAAGGACGGTACGGTCTACACGACGGATTCGCTGGTCGTCGCCAGCGGGGCGAGCGCCCGGACGCTGGGGGTGCCGGGCGAGGACGAACTCATGGGCTACGGCGTCTCGACCTGTGCGACCTGCGACGGGGCCTTCTTCCGTGACGAGGAGATGGTCGTCGTCGGTGGGGGTGACGCCGCCTGTGAGGAGGCGAGCTTCCTCACCAAGTTCGCGAAGAAGGTCTACCTCGTCCACCGTCGCGAGGAGTTCCGCGCGGAGGGCTACTGGGTCGACCGCATCGAGGAGCAGGTCGAGGCGGGCGAGATCGAACTCGTCCTCAACAGCGAGGTGACGGAGATCCACGGCTCGCCGGAGGCGGGCGTCGAGTCCGTCGACCTGGTCCGGCACCCCGAGGGACGTCCGACAGCGAAACTCGACGATCCGGAGACGGAGGAGTTCGACCTCGACGTCGGCGCCTTCTTCGTCGCGATCGGCCACACGCCGAACACCGGCTTCCTGGAGGGAACCGGCGTCGAGATGGACTCCGAAGGCTACATCGAAGCCCGCGACGGGACCGGCGGCGGTCAGACGAAGACCGACGTGGAGGGGATCTTCGCGGCGGGTGACGTCGTCGACTTCCACTACCAGCAGGCGATCACCGCCGGCGGGATGGGCTGTAAGGCGGCGATCGACGCCGACGACTACCTCGACGACCTCGACCGCGAGGTGGCCGGGAGCGCCGAACCGGCGCTGGCCGAGTCCGACGACTGAGCCGCTGTAATGGCCCCCTAACCCCGCGTATCCCCTCCATAACAATGTCCCTCGATCGGTCAGATATCGTATGAGTGAGGGGGAGTCCGAGGCCGAGTCGGCGGTCGGTCGGGCCGCGGAGACGACGGTCGATCTGGAGGCGATCATCGACCCGTCCGTGGACTCCCGGTCGACGGTCGAACGGGCGGTCGAGCGCGCGCCTATCGGCGTTACCATCTCCGACGCCCGCCTGCCGGACAACCCCCTCGTCTACGTCAACGACGCGTTCGAGACGATTACCGGCTACACCAGAGCGGAGGCGATCGGGACGAACTGCCGGTTCCTGCAGGGAGAGGGAACCGATCCGGAGCCGGTTCGGGAGATGCGTGAGGCGGTCGCGGCGGGTCGTGGCGTGACGGTCGAACTGCGCAACTACCGGAAGGACGGGGAGGCGTTCTGGAACCGGGTCGAGATCGCCCCGCTCACCGACGAGGAGGGGGATCTCACCCACTTCGTCGGCTTCCAGAGCGACGTCACCGCCCGCAGGGAGGCCGAGGCAGAGGTCGAACGGCGCGTCGAGGAGGTCTCCCGCGAGCGCGAGGCGCTCTCGTACCTGCTCGACAGGGTCAGCGGCCTGCTCGGGGACGTGACCGGGATCCTCGTCCGGGCGACCGAGCGGGACGGCGTCGAACGGGCCGTCTGCGAGCGGTTGACCGGCCCCGACGGCTACACGACCGCCTGGATCGGCGACCGGGACGCACGAACCGGCACGATCCGTCCAAGGGTGTGGTCGGGTGAGAGGCCGGAGCCGGTCGACGATCCGGACCACCCCGTCTCCCGCGCGCTCGCGGAGGTCGACCGGCTGTTCCTCGACCGAGACGATCCGGGCTTCGCCGCCCCCACGGAGTCGCTCTCGTCGCTCGCCGCCGTCCCGCTCGTCCACGCCGACCACTCCCACGGCGTCCTCGTCATCTACGACGAGGTCGAGGGACGCTTCGACGACCGGGAGTCGGTGATCCTCGAGTCGATCGGGCGCGCGCTCGCTGGAACGCTCAGCGCGGCCGCGAACGCCCGCGTACTCGCCGCCGACAACGTCGTCGAACTCGAGTTCGTGCTGGCCGACGATAGGCTGCCCTTCGTGGCGCTCTCGCGCGACGAAGGGTGTCGTCTCCAGTACGAGGGGTCGGTGCCCGGGACCGACGGCACGCAGTCGCTCTTTTTCACCGTCGAGGGGGCCTCACCGGAGCGCGTGCTCGCGTTCGCCCGCGAGCGGGAGCACGTGGAGGCGACGCTCCAGACCGAGGGGGGCGAGACGAGCCTCTTCGAGTTCCGCGTCGACTCGCCGTCGATCGTCGAGGCGCTCGCCGACCGGGGCGCTCGCACGCTCTCGATGGAGGTCGACGGTGGAGTAGCCACGCTCACGGTCGAGACGGTGCCGGGGTCGCCGCGGTCGATCGCGGCGTGGCTCACCGAGAGGTACGACCGGGCCGACCTCGTCGCCTACCACGAGCGTGAGCGGCCGCCACGAACCGCGGAGGAACACCGAAGCTCGCTGAAAGAACGGCTGACCGACAGACAGCTGATGGCGATCCAGCGCGCCTATCTGAGCGGCTACTACGACGCGAACCGAACCGCCTCCGGCGACGACGTCGCGGCGTCGATGGGGATCGGACGGTCGACGTTCCACCAGCACCTGCGTGCGGCCGAGCGAAAGCTCATCGCCGAGTTCCTCGATCGGTGATACCCTACTAGTCGGGTATAGCCTTCACTACCGTGTCGCCCCAATTATAGGTTGCATATACTCATGACAGAAG
>SKWB01000187.1 GCA_007129135.1 Halococcaceae archaeon
ATGGCGAGAACGATCACGATCGTCGAGATTCTGACCATACCCTACGGTGGAGGTGAAATCGAGTAGGGATGGCGCTTGCACGTGCGCGAGAGTGCGATCGGACACTGCGCGGAGAAGGGGTCCCCTATCGACGGTTTACTCGCGGAGTCGTTGGATCTCTCGTTTCGGTCCCTCGCCACTCTCCACGAGTACGTTACCCTCGCCATCTCCGATACGGTCTGATTCGGTGCGGGATGCACGAACAGTGAGCGGATAGGACCGGCGTTGTGATTTTTCGTCAGCTTCATCGACGGAATCGGTAATATGGCCGATCAACTCGTCGCCGCAGCTACCCACTGTGCTTTTATCAGCCCCAGCTAAAGCACCGAGGAATGGTCGGGTTCTGTGGAATCGTAGGCGATTCTGAAGCCGGTATCGATCCTCTCTCTGCGGCACTACCTACCTCGGATGACGAGCGATCGGTGGAGTACCATGGAGACGGCCTCGCCGTTTACGTCGCCTCGCACCCTCAGTTTCACGGAGACCAGCCAGCGACCACCGAGGACGGGTCGCTACTATGGGTATATGGCGATCCGTACGGGTTCGATGGATCGAACGGATACGAACCCCGGACCGATTTTTCCACACCCAACGCGGAGTACTGTGCCGACCTATTCGATCGACACGGGATAGGCTTCGTCGCCGGCCTCAACGGCGAGTTCTCCGGGCTCGTATTCGACAGACAGAACGGCAAAGCACGCCTCTTCACAGATCGCATCGGGACACATCCGCTCTTCTATACCCGAACAGCTACAGCACTGGTGTTCTCCTCGCGGATCCAGTCGATCGGACTGCATCCCGACCGTACCCCCTCGTTCGATCCCAGGTTCCTCACCGAGTTCTTCAGCGTACAGAAGGTGTTCGGAACGGCGACGCCGCTGGTCGGTGTTCGGAAGATGCCTCCGGCTTCGATACTGAGTGGTGGACCTGACGGATCTGAGGTTACCCATCGGACCTACTGGCGACCCCAGTACCGTCCCAGAGATCGCTCGCCCGCATCGCTGGCCGAGGAGGTCGCGAAGACGTTCTTCGAGGTGTGTAAAGAGCGAGTTCGTGATGACCTCGACTACGGCGTCCTCCTGAGTGGGGGAAGCGATTCGAGGTTGATCCTCGGAGTGCTGCGGGAACTCGGCCGAAGCCCGACGGCGTTCCATATGACCAACTGGCGAAGTAGAGAGACACGAACGACAGAACAGGTCGCCCAAGCAGCAGATGTCGATTTGCGGGTGTTGAAACGGGGGCCAGAGTATCACGAACGACTGCTCGAGGCCGTTCCGCAGTTCTCGAACTTCGTCGGCGCGTTCGACGAATCGGTCGCCACGGGCTTCGCCGACGAACTCGCTTCGGTCGACGTCGTGCTGACGGGCTACCTCGGTGATACGATGTTCGGGGAGTACCCCCTGTACGTATCGGCGGCCTCACGGGTGTTTCACCCAGGTACTGAACAGCAGGTGCGGTCGGTTTCGGAGTTCGTCGACCGCTATCTCGGTCGGTACTACTCCCCGGCCCAGACCCCGGATTTCCTCGACGCTCCCGAGATCTCTACGGTCATGAACGAAAACATCCACGCCGAGAACGGGACCGTCCTGCACCACGGCGTGGCATACCCGTCGCTCCGGGAGGTACAGCTGTGTGAGTACTATCCACTGACGAACCAGTTTGCCTCCGCGAATACGGACAGCGTCCGTCAGATAACCGGTCACTGGTCGCCGTTCTTCGACAACCGGCTGATCGACCTCTCGCTCTCGATACCGGCTCGGGATCGGATCCGATACGATCCGATCAATCTCGCGCTGAGCCATCTCTCTCCACGGATGGCGGGGATTCCACATGCAGCAACCGGAATTCCGCTCGACGAATCGACCCGGACCGGTCGGAGATACTACCTCCGCAGGAAAGGTATGAAACTCGCACACCGGCTCACCGAGGAACGCCCACCGGCACCTCATCTCCGCCACGGCCCGTGGATGAACGAGAGGGAGCTGATACGCGGCCGACCCTTCGTCGAAGAGGCGATCGATCGAAACGAAGAGCTGATCGCGGCGCTCCCGTTCTTGGATACTGCAGGTGTGAGAGAGTGTTACCGCGACCATCTCGACGGGGAGAACCACTGGCGATCACTCTACACCCTGCTCACGCTTCTCGAAACCCCCGTCGCAGAGCGAGTCGGTGCTGGATACCGGTGACCAGTGGCGCGAACGACCACGGATGCTCGATCTCCCGCTACCATCGAAAAGGCGTACCACGGCGTAGTGTTATTTCCGAGCCGGTATCCTACCATGGCCGTGCGAGAAGAACTATCTGAGCTCATAGCGGACCTGGTACGGATCGAAACGGAAAATCCGCCGGGCAACGAGCGAGCCTGTGCGGAGTTCATCGTCGACTGGTTCGAGTCACACGACATCGAGGCGACGTTGGTAGACGAACCCTACGAGGATCGACCGCAGGCCGTCGCGACGGTCGGCGAAGGCGACCCGACGCTGGTGTTGAACGGCCATATCGACGTGGTGCCCGCTGGCGACCGCGAGCAGTGGACGCACGACCCCTACGCAGGGGAGATCGAGGACGGGCACCTCTACGGGCGGGGAAGCGTCGACATGAAAGGCGGGGTGGCCGTCGGGATGCTAGCGACGAGGGCGCTTCGAGACAGGATCGAGAGAGGCGACCTATCGGGGTCGGTCGTCTTTCAGGGAGCCATCGGGGAGGAAACTGCAGAGCCCGGGACCCGCTCGTTGCTCGAGGAAGGCTACGACGGGGACTACGCGGTGGTGCTGGAGCCGACCGGTCTCAGAACCGCCACGAGCGAGAAGGGGCTGGCGTGGTACGAGATCACGATCGAGGGCGAGCCCTCTCACGCGAGTCGGCCCGACCAGGGGGTCAACGCCATCCAGAACGCCCGTCCCGTCCTCGACGCCCTGGCCGAGTACGACGAGCGAATCAGAGAGCGACGAGACGATCTCGTGGGCTCGGCGTACGCGACCACGACGGAGTTCCGGGCGGGGACGAAAGAGAACGTCGTCCCCGAGCGCGCGACGATCACGCTCGACCGGCGATTCATTCCCGAGGAGTCCGTCGAAGCGGTCGACGAGGAGATCGACGAGCTGCTCGCGTCGGTCGAAGTGGAACACGGAATCGAGACGGACTGGCGACGCACTCGGACCTACGAGTCAGCCGCGATACCCGAAGACAGCCCGCTCGCGGCGGTCTTTCGGACGCACTCGGAGCAGGTTGCGGACGTCGATCCCTCGCCGTGGGGAGTCAGAGCCTCGACCGACGTGCGCAACTTCGTCAACGACCACGGGATCGAGGCGATCACGTGGGGTCCGGGAGAGATCGGCCAGGCACACACCTTCGACGAGAACCTCGAACTCGAGGAGGCGTTCGTCGGGTACGAGGTGTTGGTCGACGCGGCTGCCGAACTCTCGGATTCAGAAACGCGGTAGCGGGGACGAAGCATTCGGGGGTTTGCTGGAAGGCGATCTCAGGTCTTCGTCGAAGGCGAACAGGGATCGTCCGGATTGGGTGAACTCGGCGCCCGTCAACGGACCCCCCGATGATCAGTACGGTAACGGGAATCCCATTCCGACAAAAACGGCGGGCAGATCCAGGAGGTCCTGGACCAGTTGCCGCCCGC
>SKWB01000122.1 GCA_007129135.1 Halococcaceae archaeon
GGCTCGATGTACCGGGAGATATCGAAGCCCGCGTACACCCGAAAGGAGTACATCACCGGGATCCCCGGCTCGAAGATCGCACAGCACCGCATGGGCGACCGGAACAAGAACGCCGACGAGTGGCCGATCCAGATCAGCCTCGTCGTCGAGGAGGAGGGCCAGATCAGAAACGGCGCGCTCGAGGCCTCGCGGCTGGCGATGAACCGCCACCTGCTCAAGAGCCTCGGCGAGGGCAACTACGCCGCGACGCTCCGGAAGTTCACCCACCACGTGCTGCGGGAGAACAAGCAGGCGACCGGCGCGGGCGCGGACCGCGTCTCCGACGGGATGCGCCAGTCGTTCGGCAAGGTCGTCGGAACCGCCGCACGGATCGGTGCCGAAGAGCGCGTCTTCACCATCTGGTGTGACGTCGAGGACGCCGACGTCGCGAAGGAGGCGCTGCGACGCGCGTACAACAAGATCGCCCCGCCCTGCCGGATCGAGGTCGAACGCGGCGAAGAGCTGCTGATCGCGTAACCCTTCTCACTCGTTCTCGCAGGTGTCGATTCCCAGCGCCCGGTTGCCCAGACAGCGCCCGCTCACCACGTTGAACGTCAGCCCGACCCCCGCGACGATGGCGAGCAGCGCACCCCGCGAGGGTCCATCCCGGAACAGGCTCCGGTAGGCGACCGCGAACAGGGCCGCGGCGAGCACACCCCGAACGGCTCGATCCGCACCGCCGACGTTTCGGTCCATGCTCGTCCTACGGACGGCTCCGACATACCTTTTGACCCCGCCCCCTCTCCCTAGGTCATGCGCCTCGCGGTCACCACCCGTGCGGAGACGTACGACCGCCTCAGCGATCTCCTCCCCCCACACGGCATCGAGGTCGGCTTCCTCCGGGCGACCGAGCGGGCCACCGTGCTCGCCGACCCCCCCGCGGACCGGTTCGACGTCGGCCTCGTCGCGCCCTCGCGGGCGATGGAGGCCGGGGTCGTCGACGCTCTCTACTCGCTCCCGTGGGTGAACGACCGGGAGGCGATCCTCCGGTCCAGGAACAAGGCGGCGGTGATAGCCCGCCTCGCACGGGCGGGACTTCCGGTTCCGGAGACCGTCTCCGTCTCGAACCCGGTCGGCGAGGACGTCCTCGTGGGGGTCTTCGAGCGGTTCGACCCGCCGGTCGTCGTGAAGCCGAACTCCACGACCAGAGGGGTCGGCGTCGCGCTCGCCGGGGACCTCGACAGCTTCCTCGGGATCTGTGATTACCTCGCGCTGGTCCACGACTACCGGGCGACCGGCGACCGCTCCTTCCTGGTCCAGGAGTACCTCCCGGACGCGACCGACTACCGGGCGATGGTGGTGGGGGAAACCTACGTCGGCGCGGTCGAGCGCCGGCTCCCCTCGCGAGCGCGCGCGAGCGGGCGATGGAAACACAACGTCCACCGGGGGGCGGTCGCGGAGGGCGTCTCCCTCCCCGAGGACCTCCGGGAGCTCGCGGAGGAGACGGCCCGAACCCTCGAGATCCCGTATCTCGGCGTGGACCTGTTAGCGACGGGGGAGAGAACGGTCGTCTCGGAGACCAACGCCCGGCCGACGATCGACGAGACGACGAAGTACGAACCCGAGTTCGAGGGCCGACTCGTCGACCTGATCCGCTCGCGGGTCTAGCCGAAGAGGAGCGGGGACTGCTCGGCGGCGGCGGCGAGCGTCTCGAAGCACCCCTCGGCGGCCTCCGAAAGCGGGTAGCTCCCGTGGTGGGGGCCGGACGACTCGACGGCGTCGACGGTGCAGCCGATCGGGGTACCGATCGACTCGACGCTCCCGCCGACGAGGCCCGGGAGGAGCCTCGGCAGGCCGGCGCGCTCACAGAGTTCGCGCGCGGCGTCGGGGCCGACGTAGACCCACCGTTCGTCGATATCGACGAGGACCATCGCGAAGGGGGTCGCGTCGAACTGCGCCTCGAGGAACCGCTGGGCGCGGTCGTCGTACCAGGAGAGCGTCCCCACCTCCGGCAGTCGGCGAAGCGCGCTCGGGGCCGCCGAACGGAACGGGTACTCGCCGTCGTAGACGAGGACGGCACGACAGTCGGCGTCGTTGGGGCGGATCCGGGTCGCAGTCATGCGGTTCGAGGCTGAGCGGTTACTCGACGTCGATGGCGGCCGAGCCGTCGGCGGCGTCGAAGCTCACCTCGAGCACGCCGTTGTTGTAGGTCGCTCGCGCGGAGTGTTCGTCCACGCGGGTGGGAAGCCGCACCCGTTCGTCGTACTCGCGGTGGTCGGTGTTCGCGCTGATCGTGAGGATCTCGCCGTCGCAGGTGAGGCCGATATCCGACTTCTCGACGCCGGGCATGTCCGCGACGACGCGCACCGCGTCGCCGTCGTCGTAGACGTCGACGTGGGTGTCGGTGCCGAAGCCGGCGTCGGCGCTGACGTCGACGCGCGCGTCGACGCCCATCATCTCGTTCATCATCCGCTCGATCTCGCGGAAGAGGTCGTCGAAGGGGTCGTTCCGGTCGTCGCGTCTCATAGGGAGGGGTAGGGACGGCTGGGTGAAAGCTCTTGCTCAGACGGCCAGCGACGCGCGTTCTCGACCGACGACCGCCGGCAGCCCGATCCCGAGCGACTCGTCGGTGAGCGCCATGCTCTCTTCCTTGCTCGCGAGCCCACAGACTGCCCGGATCGCGTCGACGTTCTCCGGGATCACGTCGCTCTCCTGGTGGATCGCCTGGAAGCAGTAGAGGTCGTTGCCGCTCACGGAGACCGACTCGCCCCAGACGCAGTTCTCCCAGAGGTCGCCGCGCGGGCGGCCGAGGTCGCGGGCGTACTCCTTCAGTTTGCCCGTACCGTCGACCGCGAGGCGCTCGGGGACGACGAAGATCCTGGACTCACCCTCGAGCAGCTCGCGCACCTCCGCGTCGCTCGGCTGACTCTCCAGTTCGACGTTGAGGCTGTGGACGTGCATCATCGTCGCGGGCACCTTCAGCCCGAGCGTGTCGATCGCGAGGTCGGGGAAGATCGTGTTCACGTCCGGGCCGTGGTGGGAGGGCAGTGCGACCGGATCGGGGAGGATGTCGTTGATCGGGCCGCGTCCGGTCTGGTCGGGGTCGCCGCCCCGGCGGACGAGCGTCGCGCGTACCTTCTCGACGCCGAACCGCTCGTCGAGCGGGGCGACGAGTCGCGAGAGCCCGGTCGTGTTACAGGAGACGACGCGGACGAACTCCGCACCCTCCGACTCCTCGAAGTTCGCCCGTGCGTTGAAGCTCGTCCCCGTCAGCTCGTGGTCTTCTTTCCCCTGGAAGATCGCCGGCGTGTCGGCGGCCTCGTAGACCGGTTTGTAGGTCGCGCCGATCCCCCCGGGTGTGGCGTCGACGACGACGTCGCTTCGTGCGACGAGCTCCTCGACGGTACCCGCGACCTCGAAGCCCGCCTCGCGGAACGCGGGGACCCGGTCGTCGACCGTGTAGAGCGGGTAGCCCCGCCCGACCGCACCGTCGGCACCCAGATCGGGACTCGTCTTCGCGACGCCGGCGACCTCCATGTCCGGCTGTGCGGCGACCGCATCCGCGACGCGTTTCCCGATCGTTCCGTATCCGTTGATGCCGACTGTGACCATGGAGAGGAATCGACGATCCGAGGGAATAATATTTGCGGGTTAAAGGTTAGGAAATTAACTCGGCGTCGAGTAACGCACAC